>JAQUZZ010000271.1 GCA_028691095.1 Alistipes sp.
CGTGAGTTGTTGGGCAACGGGTCGATCTTTGATGTGAAGTTCATTCAGGGCGACGGCATCCTGCTCTTTATCTTGGCTCCCGGAGCCTTCATGGTGCTCGCCTATTTGATGGTGATTTTCAATAAACTTACGGCTAAAACGAAATAGAGATGGAATATTTTGTCATTATCATCAGTGCGATCTTCGTCAATAATGTCGTTCTGTCGCAGTTTTTGGGAATCTGTCCCTTCTTGGGCGTCTCCAATAAGGTGGAGACCTCGTTGGGTATGGGGGCGGCGGTGACCTTTGTGATGGCGATCTCCTCCATTGTGGTCTACCTGATTCAATACCATATTTTGGTGCCGTTGGGGATTCAGTATATGCAGACCATTGTCTTTATCTTGGTGATTGCGGCTTTGGTGCAGATGGTGGAGATCATCCTCAAGAAGGTGAGTCCCGCGTTGTATCAAGCACTGGGAATCTTCCTGCCCCTGATTACGACCAACTGTGCCGTGCTGGGTATCGCAATTCTGTTGGTGCAGAAGTCGTATAATTTAGGGGAATCGGTTGTTTTTGCCGTCGCGACGGCCATCGGATTTTCGTTGGCTCTGGTGCTCTTTGCGGGATTGCGCGAACGCCTGGAGTTGGAGAGCGTGCCCAAAGGTATGAAAGGCATTCCCATTGCCCTGCTGACGGCCAGTATTCTGGCAATGGCCTTTATGGGCTTCTCTGGTTTGGTGAAATAATTTACACCTCCGTCCTTGTCGCACTCTTTCGTCTCGCAACGCGTCCGCTAACCTGTCGTACTCCCGTCGGGGAGTGTCGTAGAAGTACACAAACCGAAGGGCGGAGCCTGAGCGTCCGTCCCGCAGAATCTTCCGAAGCGTTTGCAACGGGTTTTGCGTAAGAGAGGAAGGGCTGTTGAGTATCAGAGGATAGAATAGAGGGGTGGGGGAGAGCGGATCGCGCGAACGAGCGCCTTTCGATCTACGCCCCAAAGAGGCGGAACGCATTTTGGGTGGTGATTTGAGCCACTTCGTCGGGTGTCAGCCCCAAGTGTTGGGCTATCGCATCACGCACATAGATCAGATAGCTACTCTCATTGCGCTTGCCGCGAAACGGCACGGGGGGAAGATAGGGACAATCGGTCTCCAACACCAGCCGAGCGGGATCCATCGCAGGCAACAGCGCAGCCACGGCCGACTTTTTATAGGTTACAGGGCCACCGATGCCGAAATAGAAGTCACCGACCGCACCGATGCGCCGATAGTGCTCCAGGGTTCCGCAGAAGCTGTGCATCACACCGCGCAACCCCCTGCCTCGAAACTCCTCCAAGAGCCGACACATCGCATCCCAAGCATCGCGCGTATGGATCGCGACGGGTAATCCGTATTCCAAGGCCCACTCAAGCTGCTGACGCAACGCCTGCTGCTGCAACGCTGCCTGTGCCCGGCTCCAGTAAAAATCCAATCCGATTTCACCGATCGCACAGAACTTCATGCCCTCGGGCGGGGTGGCCAGATCGCGCTCTACCCGCGCCAACTCCTCAGCAAACCACTCCGGATGCTCCTCCAGCGTTGAGGGATGCACACCGATCATCGGTCGGCATAAATCGGGATATTGGCATACCATCTGCCGCTGTGCCGCATCGGTAGTGTGGTCGATGGCCGGCAACACCAGCCGTTCCACCCCTGCCTCACGTGCTCGGGTCACCGCCTCCGCACGATCTGTGTCAAATTGTTCATCGTAAAGATGACAATGCGTATCTACTAAACCCATCGTGACCATCATTCAAAAATCAAGCTTTTACATAGAAGCTGCCGTGCACCTTCTGAATCGCTCCGCTCAACTCCAGCTCCAACAACACGGAGGCCAGCTCCTGCAAGGGTTGTCCGCTGCGCACCCCCAACTCCTCGGCACTCATCGGAGGCTGATGATCCAGCAAGGCCAATAGCCGTCCCTCCGTTGAGGCAGGGTCTATCGCCGCAAACAACTCTTTCTGCACGGCTTTCGAGGCCTCTCTTGCGTTCTCTGTCTTCCAATTCAACGTGTGAGCCACCTGCTCTCCGGAGCAGACCGTTTGAGCGGCCAAGGTGTAGAGCAGCCGATTGGTTCCCTCCGACATTGCGTCGCCCACACGGCCGGGCACGGCCATCACTGTACGATCGTACCCCTGTGCCATATCGGCTGTAATCAGGGAGCCTCCGCGCAAGGCCGACTCGATAATCAGCGTTCCTTCGCTCAAGCCGGCAATAATTCGATTCCGTTGTACAAACCCCGATCGATCGGGACGACAACCACTGTGAAATTCACTGACCACGGCTCCTCCCTCCTGCACCATTCTGCGGGCGCTCTCGGTATGGCGTGCCGGATAGATATGGGTCAACGGATGCGCCACCACCCCCACCGTGGGCAATCCGGCACGCATTGCGGCTCGATGTGCCGTAATATCGATGCCATAGGCCAAACCACTCACAATCACCGTGTCGGGACACAACGTGGCCAGCTCCGAGAGGATCTCGCCACACACGCGTTCGCCATAGGGCGTCATGTCGCGCGTTCCGACCACCGACAACCAATGGGGCGAGTTGAAGGGTGTGTTGCCACACACATAGAGCACATGGGGATAATCGGGTGTCTCGCGCAGGCGTTGCGGGTATTCAGGCATCGAAGCGGTGAGAATCCGGATTTTCCGTTTAGCCGCCGACTCCACCTCTTGCACCGCGCGATCGTGATACTCGCGACGGCACAGCGCTCGCGCCAACGTAGGCTTCAGCTCCGCCTGCTCCATGAGTTGTTCCGGCGTCGCCGCAAAGACC
>JAQUZZ010000010.1 GCA_028691095.1 Alistipes sp.
GGTCATTTTGAAAAAACAGGGGCCGAGATTGCCACATACGCTGTCTCGCCCCATTCTTCCGATTATCGTGCCAACACCTCAATCTCAAAGAGTTTGGGCCATCGTTTTCCGGTCACAAAGATACGTCCCGTGCGGGCATCATAGGCGATGCCGTTGAGCACATCGGTCTGTGGCGTGCGATCGGCATCCTCCAGCAAGCCACTCATATCAACCGCTCCGGTCACTGCTCCTGTCGTAGGATCAATGCGGATAACCGTATCGGTCATATAGACATTGGCCCAGATCTCACCCCGTATCCACTCCATCTCATTGATGTAGGAGACCTTGCTTTGATCGGTATAGACCTCAAGGGTGCGCACACGCTGAAAAGTCTCCGGATCCAGCACATAGATCTTCTCACTGCCGTCACTCATGTAGAGGTACTTCCCGTCGGTGGTCAGCCCCCATCCTTCGCCTCCGTATTCAAACTCTCCCACCTTCTCAAAGGTGTCGAGCGCATAGACAAAGGCCTTGTTATTTTGCCACGTCAGTTGGTAGAGTTTGCCCTTGAGCAGCGCCAGCCCCTCTCCGAAATACTCTCCATCGAGCAGGGTGGTCACAATCGGACGTCCCGACGACAACTCCACGCGACGCAACGACGACTCTCCTTGCAAACCCGTACTCTCAAACAGCTCTCCGTTATGCCACAGCAGTCCCTGGGTGTAGGCCTCCTCGCGATGAGGGTAGACGCGGAGCACCTTATGCCCATAACGCTGCGGAGCCTTGGCGGAGAGCACCGTGAACTCCCCTGTGCGACTCTCTAAGAGCGAATCACAATAGACCGTCACTTTATAGAGCACCCGACCCGTGGGATGTTTGGCTCCGACCCGATAGAGATAACCGGTGGTATCCAACGCCCCGATCCGACGTTCGCCGATCGTGAGGATCACGCTATCGGGCTTCACACCCTCGATCAGCCGATAGCCGATTCGTTGTTCGCTGTCTTGCGACACGGTTTGACCATAGAGGGGCGACACCTGCGCGATCCAATTCGTCGTTCGGTGAGCCGTATGCTCTTTTTGCGCCGAACCCGAAACCGGACTTCCACTCCCCACACAAGCCCACGCCACACTACACCAAAGGAACAGTGCCATGGCTCGTATCTGTTTTTGATCAATCTTCCACCTCAATTTTTGTAGCATTCTTATGCTCTTTAGCAATTTCACACCGTCAAGCGCCTCGACACCATACGTTCCACCCCGCCATGCAGCTCGACACAGAATCCTCTCTGACGTTGTTTTTCTTTCGGATCCATCGCTACAAAGGTACAAAAAATTAGTATCTTTGTGCCCAGTCTGTTGGATAAGTACTTCAAAAGAATCGGGACTGGGACGCCCCCTTTTCACACGATGCCCCCCGATTTCACAGAGACAAAACCCACAATCGGAGACGAGATACTGAATCTGCAATATACAAAATAGAACAAGATGCTGACATTAAAGCAAATCAGAGAGAACAAGGCGTTCACGATCGAACGTTTGGCCGTAAAGGGCTTTGACGCCACCCAAGCCGTGGAACGCATCGAGACGCTGGACGACAAACGCAAAGCGATCCAGTGTCAGTTAGACGCCTGCCTGGCTCAGCAAAATGCGATTGCCAAAGAGGTCGGAATGCTCTTCAAACAGGGCAAAAAAGAGGAGGCCGAAGCCGCAAAAGCTCAAACTGCCACCCTGAAAGAGGAATCCAAGACCTTAGAAGATCAACTGCGTAGCGTCGAGGACGAACTCACGCAGATCATCGTCACCCTGCCCAACTTCCCCTGCATGGAGGTTCCCCACGGCTTGACCGCTGCCGACAACGTGGTGGTTCGGATGGGAGGGAAAAACCCCGACCTGAAGGAGGATGCGTTGCCGCATTGGGAGTTGGCTCGCAAATACGACATCATCGACTTTGAACTGGGCGTCAAACTTACCGGTGCCGGATTCCCCGTCTACAAAGGACAAGGAGCCGCACTGCAACGCGCACTGATCACCTTCTTCTTGGACTGCAACATTGCCGCCGGATACACCGAGATGATGCCCCCGCTGATGGTCAACGAGGCCTCAGGGTTCGGCACCGGACAGCTCCCCGACAAAGAGGGACAGATGTATCATGCCAACCTGGATAACTTCTACTTGATTCCTACCGCCGAGGTTCCGGTCACCAACATCTATCGCGATGTACTGCTCAACGAATCCGACTTTCCGGTGAAGATGACCGCCTACACCCCTTGTTTCAGACGTGAGGCGGGCTCTTACGGCAAAGATGTGCGTGGATTGAACCGACTCCATCAGTTCGACAAGGTCGAGATCGTGCAACTATCACTCCCTGAAAACTCCTACAAAGCACTGGACGGCATGATCGCCCACGTGGAGAGCATCGTCCAGAAGCTGGAACTTCCCTATCGGATTCTGCGCCTTTGCGGAGGCGACATGAGTTTCACCTCGGCCATCACTTACGATTTCGAGGTCTACTCCGCAGCCCAGAAACGGTGGTTAGAGGTCTCCTCGGTCTCCAATTTTGAGTCGTTCCAGGCCAACCGTCTGAAACTCCGCTACCGGGATGCCAACAAAAAGACCCAACTGGCACACACGCTCAACGGTAGCTCCTTGGCCTTGCCGCGTATCGTTGCCGCACTGTTGGAGAACAACCAAACCCCCGAAGGTATCCGGATGCCCGAAGCCTTGATTCCCTATACCCGCTTCGACTGCATCAAGTAACCCGCCTACCATCCGGCAGAACGTGGTAATGCTATGCAAGGTCGTATGCCGTAGGGTGTGAGAGGGAATTGAACCTACGCAAAACCCCATTTCGGCGTTCTCCGATCTTCCAGTTTAAAAAGGGATACTCCACCCGTCTCCATTTTAACCCATCGCCCCCGTCAGGATAGTACGCTGACGGGGGCGATGGGCATTTTGAGCGATTGGTGAGTCATCCTCTTCGATGGGTCAAAACGCAGAAGAGCCAAGGGAAGATCGCAAACTTTTTAGAGTCACTCAGAAAGCCTCAAAGGAGGAAAATCGGGAATGCCGCAAAAACCTTTAGAAAGCCTCGGAGGCCGTAAACAGGAAGGCCGTGCAGCGTTTCTTATCCCAGAAGAAGTGCGGGTTTCCATGTACCCCCCATCCGTAATCCAGACGGATGTTCATGCGCTTTTTGAACTCAAATCGGTATCCGCAACCAAAGCTGTATAGGGTGTGGTTTAACTCAAATTTATCGCGTCCCCACACATTGCCCAGTCCGAACCACCCGACAACACCGTGTCGACGGTAAAGCTTCTGTCGCAACTCCACTTGGGTCATGATGCAGTTACGATCGCGATAACGCCCTTCGTAGTAGCCTCGCATTCGCTCCATACCTCCCAAATTGGAGTACATATGCCACGATGCTTGTCCCAGCGTAAAGTTGCCCACCAAGTCATAGGCCAGAATACAACCCTTCCATATCTTTTGGTAAATATCAAATTGGGCTTGGATCTTCCCGAAAGAATGGCGGGAATTGCCCAACCATTTGGGGTAGGCCTTTGCTTCCAATTTGGCTAAAATACCTTTATACGGATTGGTGAGCACATCCCGTGTGTCATACTGGAAGAAGAGTCCAATACCGGTGTTGAGTGCATTGGGGTTCTCACCCGTGGAGTTGATGTAATTGGTGAAGGGATCGGCCAAGGCCGGATCGTAATAGCCGTCACGCCACGCCTGGTAGATCTTGTGCCCATCTCCATAGGTATAGCCGTTGAACACGGCTTTCTCCTGATCGCTCAACTTGTCGTAGGCCTCATAGGCTCCGTTAATGGAACCTCCGGACTCTTGCAGCACTTTGTCAACTACAGTTTCATAATATTTAAAAGATTGCTCAGTAGCCGACGAAGCCGTGGTTTTGGCTCCCGTGTAGTCAAAACTAAAGCTGACCCCCACATAGGCGCGGGGCCAAACCATCATACTTCCCGACAATCGCGCTTTATACATGGTCGTCATCAGCTTCTGGGCATATCCGGCTTGTCCGTCATAATAGCCCACTCCGTAGAAGGCACCCGGAAAATAGACCACCGCTCCAGAGTAGGAGATGCGGTAACGGTTGCGTTTGAAAAGGTTGTCCCCCCCGAAACGGAGTAAGGCAAACTTCTCGGTGGTAATATTTCCGTAAATCGAGAGGTTCGAGGGTGCCAAAAGTGAATCTTGACGATCCAGACGATAGAGTCCGGCGATCAAGAACCCGATTCCGAACCCAATATCCGACGAGTAGTTGGGGCCAGGGGCAATGCTCCAGTCTATCTTTTTCTCAAAGGTACGGTCGACATTGGAGTGATCGTAATATTCAATGACACGAGTAAGGAATCCCTTTTTCTGTGGCTCCGTCGGCTGCGCGACCTGTACCGGAGGAAGAGGTTGTGCGGTGGCCGACTGCGAAGAGTCGGAATAGTTCGCCACAAGAGGCTTCGAGGTTGTCGCCAGTGAGGAATCGGGAAGAACGGCCGTGGGGGTCTGTGTAGTACCGGAGAGCTGAGGCGGCATGGCATGATCTGGAGCAGGAGCCGTTTCTTGTGCGGTGAGATGCCCGAATCCCATGGAAAAAGCGAGAAGTAAGACGGAATAGATGATCCTCATGAGCTGATTTGTCAATTTTAATAATGCAAAAATAATATATTTTTTCAGATCACAGCAAATAGCTCTATTTAACGTGAGTTCGATAATTGCAACTGTTTAATATATAGAAAATATATCCCATACAGCGTTGCAATTATCGAACTCACGTTAGTGCTGTTTTTAAACAGCACGCTCCATTCATATTATCTCCCCTAAATCCCCTCTTAAAATAAGAGGGGACTTTGTCGCAATTTGTGTAACAAATTGCTCCTCAGCGGTATGATGAGTTCGAACAATTCTCGAACTCACGTTATTTAGAGTCTGTTTTATAGGCTACTGGATCCTATAAAGAGGAGTCTTTCTCTCCGATTTCGCACACTTCGGTCAACCAAGAAACCCCCTTATAATTTCTCAAAAACGCTCACAGCACCATCGTGCCGCATTAAAACGCCACACACCGATCGGCTCACACGCATCAGTCATACAAATTTTCATACGCCATAAAACGTTTTGAGATTTTCATCTCCAATTTTGACCCACTAAGCCGATTTTTCACACCATAAGCCCGATACGTTATTACTCGTGCGTTCAGGCATGGAGTCCCATCGCATCAAAATAAAACCGCCCCGCGCCTTGACTTGACTTGATCCCTTGTCGCAATGACTCTCGATCTGCAATCTACACAACAAAAGAGAGATCTCTCGTAGGGGGAGAGATCTCTCTTCTATTTATTACGCTATGGGGTCTTTTATACCACTTGCGGATTTGAGACCCATAGTCCCATCTTCAGTTTATTGTTTCTTTTCCCAACGAAGATTACGAATGTAAATTGGTACGTTCGTAGTGTTTTTATCCAAGTCGCAACGGAAACTATCGGAAGAGCCCCAACCTTTGTATCGATCCGCAATGATATCGGTACAATCGTGATGAACTTGACGCCAGATGCTCGTAGCAGGATTACTTCCGGAGTAGTTACTCGGGTAGTTACTCGGATAGAATTGCGCGCCACCTACCTCTTTGTAGAACAGCTCCCAACTCCAGCTGCTTTCGGAGCGATACTCATAATAGAGCTGCGTTACATCCACGGTAAATGGCCGAGCCCAATTTTTCATTTTTTTGTAGGGGTCACCTCCAGTCGGCGTATATTTATACAAAGGATAACCCTCTGTAATCGTAATATCCTCACACGTTGCAGCATTACCACCATCCTTGTTGATGTACATATACCATGTCGCGTTCTGATGGTATGCAATCTCTTCTTCAGTACGATCGCGAACCGTCAGATTCCGAACATCAAACTGAGTACCGATCTTTTCGCCCAAAGCCATATTCAAGGAGTAACCCGCACCCTTTGCGGTCTCCATCATACAGCCCATATCAATCGTCCACGCTGTCCAAGTATCCGCTGCGGGAATCGGCAGGGCATACATCTGCATCTTCGTATTGTTGACATCCAGTCGGATCAACGGGTTGTTGATTACATCGGTAGACTTGTACTCAAACGAGAGAATCGAACCCATTCCTACGGGGAAACGCGGAGTGGTCAACACGGCATTCGCGGAGGTCGTAACGATGGAGTATTCATTCTCACCCACCGAAGTGATCGTTGCGCCTTGAGCTTTCACCGGCAGATAGTCACTAACAGGGTCACCCCAAGTGATCAACTTGTAGATCACCTCACCGTTGAACTCATTGTCCAATTTAATGTAGGTCGTATCGGCCGACAGATCCATCGTAACTTTCTCGGTAGCAGGGTCAACCATGGAGGTCACCGCAGAGAGCATGAATTCCATATTCACCTGGGTTAGATCCACTACATTGTCCCCGAAGTAGACGTCGATCAAATTCGTGGCTTGGTCTACCGTCACGACACCGGCAACATCACCGGCCATCGCTTTCGCACTTTTCAGTGCATAGTCAATCTCAGCCACCAAGCTATAACATACGACCTGTTTGCCCGTATTGATGTTCACACCCGACGGTTCGGAAAGATCCATCATCACGGGATTCGTTACAAACGGAGTGTACAGCGAAGCTCCTTTGACCAAATCAAAAGAACAAGTCACACGAGTAGGATCGGCTAATCCTTTACTCAACGAAATGACCACCGCCTTGTTGGCTTGATCAATCGTAATGGCGGTCTGCACCATACTGTCCGCATCGGCCAGTGTTACCTCCAGCCCCAACAGAGGGCTTGGCGAACCCGCATCTTGTTCGTCGTTCTTGCATGAGCCTAAGACACTTGCGGACAAAACAAGCAGGCACATAAAACTAAGTTGTAGGTACTTTTTCATAGACAAGGTTTTAAATTTTAGTATAATATTTTAACTTGGTTCAGAATTCAAAATCAAAGTTACATGATTTTTTCATTCCCACCAAGTTATTTGATAATTATTTTGTCCTAACATCGTAAAAAAAGCACCTGAAACACCTTAAGTTTAACTCTATTCCTCTCGGCCGATCCTCAATTTCGCCATGATATACACTTCGTCAGCCCTCCAACCTCTCCCTCTCCTTGAAGTTCACTGCGAAGTTCAGTGCGACACTCAATGGTATTTCTACAAAAAAAGAAGGAGGCGCACCAGACGCCTCCTTCCTAATCTATTAATATTGTAAGCCGATAAGGGCTACAAAAAATTCCTAACGCAATACACCAACGCAACCCAGCGGTTTGTAGTAATCTTTATCGGTCATACCACTTGCATCTTTTTTGGAAGAGTAGATGGTACGTTTGCCACCGATCAACATTCCGGCACCTGAACCGCCTTCCAGATCCACAGCGTTGTAGCACTGCCACTCAGCCATGATGTCACACTCCTGCTGGATCGTGATTCCCGGAGACTCGTAAGATTCGCAAACAAAGAATACATAGTATCCATTGGCAGTGGTACCAATTGCCGAACAAGCAAACTGTGTGGTATTATCCAAACCGGACTGTTTTACACCACGACCAATCAACAAGTTACGCGCATACATGGCATAATATGCAGCCGTATCTTCGTATTTTGCACTATTCCACTGAACGTTCCAGTTCTTACCGATCAACACAGTGTTGGTCTTGCTGACACCAAATGCAGTGGGTTTACCCTCTGTACCTTGGTTCAACACCTGACCTTCAGCCAAAATCAAATGATCGGTAGCACTACCGTTGATCATCACAGCCGCTGTATTGTCCTGTGCATAGAACTCAGGCATCGTGGTCTTGAAAGCATAACCATTACTCAATACCCCAAATTTCGCACGTTTATCAGCCACTACTACATAGGCTTCATTCTCAAAGAGATCCTCTGTTTTATAAACGGCCATATACGAGGGGTGGGTAAACTCGCCTTGTACACGCGTCCAACCTTTCGGTGCAATCGACACGTCTGCAGACTCAGCACGTTTCAAAGTATAGGTTACGGTACCACCACGATCCGATTTAGCCACAATCTCCTGATCGCTGGTCAAATCCATAATTGCAGAGGTCGAACTGGGCGTTACCATGGCGCCGCCTTTGGGGCTCACCGTGAAATCGCACTGGATCTTAGTTACATCCACCACGTTATTAAACTCGATGCCAATGACATTGGTGTCATGGTTAATCACGACTCGACCCACAACCTCACCGTTATCAGCCGTAGCGACCAAATTCATCAACGGATAGTCAACGGCTCCGTATACATCATAGTAAATCAGATCTTTACCAGTCTGTACCACGATAGTCGATCCTGCCGTTCTCGAAAGATCCAACGTAGCCGGATTCTTCATCAACGGGGTGTAGAGATAGGCTCCGTCTACAAATTCAAATGTGACAGGAACAGATGACAAGGTGTTGTACTCGGAGTAAAGCACGTCAATCCGTTTATTCACCTGATCGATCGTAACTTCAGCCCCAGGAACCGTGGCCTTCACGATCGGATTGGGATCACCCGCCTTCTCGTCATCTTTGCACGAACAAAACAGAACGGCCGACAACAGAAGAGGTAGAACACTGAGTTTTAGGCACTTTTTCATAAACAAGGTTTTTAATATTAGAATAATGAATGAATTCAAAAATGGCTTTATCTGCGCATCTCCGTCATGCTTCGACACGCACTGTTGACTGGTATACCCATCGTCTAAAACCATCTCAACGATACTGCATACTTAAATCAAAATCAAAGTTAAACCTTTTTTTTTAATCCAGCAATAACTTCTCCTATTATTTTCAACTTTTTCGATAAAAAAATCGAAAAAAATCCCATTGCATCCCCTTTACAAGACCTCATACAGATCCTGATTCCTCGATCGCCCCCCCTCTATTTCCATGCCCACAAAACACAAGCAGAATGAAAGGATGCCTTTCATTCTGCTTAAAATAGGAAATGATCGTAGACTCGGGATTGAGCCTAATGGGGTGAATTAGTCGTTCAACGAGAAGCGTTTGTAAGCTACAACCGTTGCATCCGGACAATCCTGCTTGATGTAAGCACTCACCGAGATCTTATTGTTCTTTACCAAAGGTTGACTCAGCAACGTGTTCTCGGTCAAGAATTTATTAACCTTACCCTCTGCAATTTTATCCAGCATGGCTTCGGGCTTGCCGTCCAAACGAGCCTGCTCACGACCGATTACACGCTCATGCTCAATCACCTTCGGATCGCAATCCTCACGACTGATTGAAATGGGAGCCATTGCCGTAGCCTGCATGGCTACATCTTTGGCTACTTCGTCCGAAACACTCTTGTTGAAGCCGATCAATGCACCCAACTTATTGTTCATGTGAACATAAGCCACACACATCGGAGCCTCGATCCGCGCATAGAAAGGCAATTCAACCTTCTCACCGGTTTGTCCCGATTTCTCGGTCACCAGATCCGCAACGGTACGACCACCAGTCATCACGCCATTCAGAGCCTCCAAATCGGCTGCATCAGCCACTACGGCCAACTCCAAAATCTCATGGGCAGTGGTAGTAAATTCTGAGTTTTTCGCCACAAAGTCGGTCTCGCAAGCCAAGCAGAGCAGATAGCCCTTATTGCCAACGATCTTAGAAACGACAATCCCTTCACTGGCCGAACGATCGGCCCGTTTAGCGGCTACCAGTTTCCCCTTCTCGCGGATAATATCCTGAGCTTTGTCATAGTCGCCGTTGGCCTCCATCAATGCCTTCTTGCAATCCATCATACCGGCTCCGGTCATTTTACGGAGCTTGGCAACATCGGCAGCTTTGATTTCCATAGTTCTATTTTTTAGTTCGTTATAACGAATGAAACAAACATCGTGCTATCGCTCAGCGCAACCCCAAGGTCAACGCTCCCTCTCTACCAGAGTAGATCCACAGCACACTACAAGGATCGACCTTTATAGGTTTGCGTCATACGGACATTTAGCCCCTATGACGCAATCCAATAGGTCACGATCTCTTTGGCTTGCGCCAAAGATTTAGGCTTCAGCAGCAGGGGCTTCGGCTTCAGCGGCGGGTTCTGCTACCGCTTCAGCAACTTCAGCAGCCTCAGCTACATCGCTCTTCGGAGCGCGTTTTACACGCGGACGAGCCTCTTTCTCCTCTTTTTTCGGAGCTTCGGCAGCCTCTTTCTCTTTCTCCAGTTTGCGCTCTGCGGCACCTTCGGCGATGGCAGCGGTCACGGCATCCAAAATTACAGCAATGGATTTGGTGGCGTCATCGTTTGCAGGAATCACATAATCGATATGCGTCGGATCACAACAAGTATCAACCAAGGCAAACACCGGAATATTGAGACGATTGGCCTCTTTCACCGCGTTGGACTCTTTCTGAATATCCACCACAAACAGAGCGGCGGGCAGACGAGTCAGGTCGGCGATCGAACCGAGGTTCTTCTCCAGTTTGGCACGCTGACGGCTGATCTGCAATTTCTCACGTTTCGAGAAGTTGTCGTAGGTGCCGTCGGCAGTAAATTTATCAATGGTAGCCATCTTCTTGACGGCTTTGCGGATAGTAGGGAAGTTTGTGAGCATACCGCCCGGCCAACGCTCCGTAACATACGGCATATTGACGGCCGATACTTTCTCTGCAACAACCTCTTTGGCCTGTTTCTTCGTTGCAACGAAGAGTACGCGGCGACCGCTTTTCACGATCTGTTTGAGAGCTGCGGCAGCCTCATCGACTTTAGCCACGGTTTTGTGGAGGTCGATAATATGAATCCCGTTTTTCTCCATGAAGATATAAGGAGCCATTTTGGGATTCCATTTTCTTTTGAGGTGACCGAAATGAACTCCGGCCTCTAACAATTGATTGAAATCAGTTCTTGACATTGTTCCTGATTGTTTAAATCTCTGATTAAAATTCTCTTTACATCAATTGCGACGGTAGTGTCCTAGACAATCCTCGCAATTTTCCGCAGAAAGGCAATTTCGACAGTAGGGTTGGACTTACTCGCAAGCTCGACCAACAATCTGCAAAATTTAAAAACGCTTTCTGTGCTCGGTGAACGCTGAAAAGAGTACTAACGTTTACTGAACTGGAACTTACGACGTGCTCCGGGTTGACCGGGTTTCTTACGCTCAACCTCACGCGGATCACGCGTCATAAAACCGTTCTTCTTGAGCACCGGACGCATCTCGGCGTCAATTTCGCAGAGTGCGCGGGCGATACCCAAACGAGCAGCCTCAGCCTGTCCCTTAATTCCGCCACCATCCAAGTTGATGGTGATGTCGTAGCTCTCCACGTTGTTGGTCACCAACAACGGTTGTTTTACGACATACTGGAAAATCTCCAACGGAAAATAAGTGTCCAGAGGTTTTTGGTTGATTGTAATGTTACCTTTACCGGGTTTCACGTAAACGCGAGCTACAGCAGCTTTCCGACGTCCAACGCTGTTTACAACTTCCATACTCATTACTTAATTTCGTTTAATTTAATAACTTTCGGGGCTTGAGCTTCATGAGGATGCTCACTCCCAACATACACCTTCAGGTTCCGCATTTGTGCAGCACCCAGGCGCGTACGAGGGATCATGCCTTTTACGGCCTTCTCGATCAAGAATGCGGGATCTTTTTTGAGATACTCCGCAGGAGTTGTTACCCGAATACCTCCAGGGTAACCCGAATGACGAACATACTCTTTGTCCGACAACTTTTTACCGGTCAGTCTCACCTTCTCGGCGTTGATGATAATGACATTATCACCACAATCAACGTGAGGAGTGAAACTCGGCTTGTCTTTTCCGCGCAGGATTTTAGCCACCTGCGAAGCGAGACGTCCCAATACCGCTTGGCTCGCGTCAATCAGAACCCACTCCTTTTTGACGGTGGCAGCATTTGCGGAAATTGTTTTGTAGCTTAGTGACTCCACTTTTTTAAGGTTTTAAAATGAATACTTGTATGTGATCCTTGCCCGCTTTTACGGGCTTGCAAAGATAGTGTTTTTTTTCAAAACAAAAAAATAAGTCGGTGTATTTCATTCTCCGAACCCGTTTAAGCACGCGCATCCGTCATTTATTATATACGGCGGTTCGCCTGGCCGTCCATCCAAAGAGTGCACCACCGCCAACTACCGGCCTCCCCGATAAAAAACGCCCAAGGGCAGGGCCTTGCCAAAAGAGTCGGTAAAATAGAGCTCACCGAACTCCTCGGTACGAAACGCGCCGATCAACTGCTGCACGGCACTACGCGCCAACAAAGCCGAGAGACCCATGGAGTAGAGGTTGAGCACCAAGAAGCCCGTGTCGGTCAACAGGGCTCCGCAAAGGGTCAGCATCTCGTTGAGTTGCTCTTCGAGCACCCACTTCTCTCCCTCTACACCGCGGCCGTAAGCCGGCGGATCGAGGATGATTCCGTGATAGCGTTTGCCCCGTTTCACTTCGCGGCGTACAAACTTCAGGGCATCATCCACCATCCACCGCACACCCTCCAGATGGGAGGCCTCCAGATTCTCCCGCGCCCAATTCACCACGGGGCGCACGGAGTCGACATGCGTCACCCCCGCACCCGCAGCACGTGCAGCCAAGGTGGCTCCACCCGTGTAGGCAAACAAATTCAGCACCTGCACCTCCGGCGTCACACTCCGCAACTGCTGCACACTCCGAAAGATATACTCCCAGTTCTCAGCCTGCTCCGGAAAGATGCCCACGTGTTTGAACGCTGTGAGTCCCAATCTCATCTTCAGGGTAAAACCCTCGCCCTCATACCCCAGATACCTCTGTTCGGGCATACCGCGCTTACAGCTCCACTCGGCGCGCTCCTCGCTGCGTCGACCTCTGC
>JAQUZZ010000272.1 GCA_028691095.1 Alistipes sp.
CAAGATCCAGGTACACTACCCGACCAATGTGAAGGGTCAGGTCTACATTCCGATGATCAACTGGGCTCTGATGATCGGCTGCCTCTTCGTGGTGCTCTACTTCCAACGCTCCTCCGCAATGGAGGCTGCCTACGGCTTGGCGATCACCATTGCCATGTTGATGACCAGTGTGCTGCTGGTGCACTACCTCAAAGATCGCTACGGCACTGGGATTGCCATCCTGTCGGGTGTGATGTTCTTCTCTTTGGAGGGGCTCTTTTTCTTGGCCAACCTTCTGAAATTTCACGAAGGAGGTTGGGTCTCGCTGCTGATCTGCCTGATCTTTGCAGGAATCATGTTGGTTTGGTTTCGGGGCAATCAACTGGAGCACTTCTTCACCTCGTATCTGGAGATCGAGCCCATCCGCCCCATCTTGGAGCAGCTCAGTCGCGACACAACCGTTCCGAAGTATGCCACCAACTTGGTCTATATCACTCGGGCTCATAATCCCAAGCGAATCGAGCATCATATCGTCTACTCCATCCTCCGCAAGCAACCCAAACGAGCCGACGTCTATTGGCTGTTGCATACCCGCTTCAGCGAAGATCCGCACCGACTCTCCTACGAGATTACAGAGATTCTCCCCGGACGGGTTATTCGCATTGATGTCAATCTGGGCTTTAAGATCCCCGCCCGCATGAATCTCTACTTCCAGGAGATCATCGCCGAACTACGCAATCAGCAGGAGGTGGACGTCTTGAGCCGCTATCCCTCGTTGCGCGGACACGGTGTTTTGAGCGACTTCCGCTATGTGGTCATCGAGACCGCTCAGAACTTCGATTACATCTTTCCTTTCCGCAAACAGTTCTTGCTCAATCTCTTCTTCTGGCTGAAGCGGCATCTGGTCAATCGTGTCAAGTCGTATGGCTTGGATCCCTCGCTCACCACGATCGAATCGGTTCCGATGATGACCTCTTCGCTGATCTTCGAGTCCTCGGTCAACTCCAAGATCGAGCCCGAAGAGATTCCCTTGGAGCGGGAGCATCGAGAGACGCCTCCCAACGATAAGGCATAGCCCATCTGCACTGCACGACAAAACCCTTGTCTGATCTCGGATTTCGGGTTTTCGTCGAACGGTTTCGGTCAAAAAGCGGTATCTTTGTCCCTCATTATCGCATCACATTATGACCACGGATCTCAACCAAGCCACGGCCCCTTTGGGCGCAGAGAAGATAGGACGTCTACTGTGGACCTATTCGGTTCCTGCCATCATCGGGATGGTAGTCGCTTCGCTCTACAACATCATCGACCGCATCTATATCGGACAGGGCGTCGGCTCGCTGGCGATTTCGGGTTTGGGCTTAACCTTTCCGCTGATGGGTTTGGTGACCGCCTTCGGCACGTTGGTCGGCGTGGGTGCGGCAGCCCGCCTCTCTATTGTTTTAGGGATGCAGGATCTCAAATGGGCTCGTAATATTCTGGGTAACTCGCTTATTCTCACCCTTCTCCTCTCCGCTCTCATCACTACGCTCTCCATGATCTACATGGATGAGATTCTAATCGCCTTCGGAGGCAGCGCCCAAACCATTCCCTATGCCGAGGAGTATCTGCGCATTGTGATGCCCGGCAGTGTGCTGCTCAATCTGAGTTACAGCTTCAGCAACATGATGCGTGCCACGGGCTACCCCAAGAAATCCATGGTTACGATCCTCATCGGAGTGGGGCTGAACGTCATTCTCGACCCAATCTTTATCTTCGGCTTCGATATGGGCATTCGCGGTGCAGCCATTGCCACCGTGCTCTCGATGAGCGTCAGTACGCTGTTTGTGATGCACCACTTCGCTTCGCGCAAGCATCCGGTACGCTTCTGCCGCGATTGTTTCCGTCTGAAGTCCTATATCATCATCAACATCATCTCCATCGGGATGTCCCCCTTTCTCACCAATCTGCTGGCCAGCGGAGTGAATGTCATCATGAACAACCTCTTGGTTCGTGAGGGTGGCGACCTGGCGATCGGAGCCTTCAGCATCATCAACAGCTATGCGGTGTTGATCGTTATGTGTGTTTTGGGAGTATGTCAGGGGATGCAACCCATTGTAGGCTATAACTATGGAGCTCAGCAACTGGATCGAATGAAACACGCGCTATGGCTCACCATTCGAGTTGCGGTGCTAATCACGACGGGGGGCTTCTTGGCCTGCGAATTGATTCCTCACACCTTGGTTCGCGCCTTCACCTCCGACCCTCAGTTGGAGGCCTTAGCCGTACAGGGGATGCGACTGGCCTACTTGATGCTCCCGATTGTAGGTTTCCAGATTGTGGTTTCCGTCTTTTTTCAGGCCATCAGCAAAGCCTCCAAGGCCATCATTATGAGTGCCACACGTCAAGCGATCTTCCTAATTCCGGCGCTCTATCTGCTCTCCGAGCCGTGGGGTTTGACGGGCGTATGGCTGGCGATGCCACTCTCCGACCTGTGTGCTTCGTTGGTTGCCTTGCTCTTTTTACGCCAAGCTCGACGCATCTACACCCCAACCCCTGAAGTATAGGGGAACGTGCAATTCTCGAATCAGATTATCAGGTTCTCAATCCCTAAAATACCGCTAAAAAGCTCCTCTCCCAACGGTGGGGGGGGTTGGGGAAGTTTTACGGATCTGAAACGCAAAGACTTCCATCGGATTATCAGGCTCCCAATCCGTAAAATACCGCTGAAAAGCTCCTCCCCCAACGGTGTGGGGGAGGTTGGGAGGGGGTTATCGAAGGAAAATAAGGCTTTTTGCAAAAAGCCGTTAACGGGAGTTTTACGGATCTG
>JAQUZZ010000011.1 GCA_028691095.1 Alistipes sp.
TCAGAGATAGGTCGTTTGTAGACGACATATTGGTTTGATGAAAGATCCCGCTCCGAAAAAGAGCGGGATCTTTTGTGTTTTCGTCCGAGAATGGTTACTTTAGAGCAATTTTTGTAGATCAGATTCATGCCCTGCAAAGAGGCCGTGCGTGGCAATAAATGGCGATGGTGAAACGTTTAGAATTAAAGTTCGCAGCGGAGTAAAGCCGAACAGGACGGCGCATGAGCCACCGTGTGTAACCTTGAGGCCTTGCGTCTCAAGGCTGTGACGCTTTATGGAGCGCGCGAAAGATCAGAGAATACCCAACAAAAACAGGATAGATTATGGAAAACGAAGAACAAAATAGAGAGAAGACTCCCGATTCGGCGGCGTCATCCGGTCGTTGGAGTCGCAAATGGGAGGGGGCAACCCGCATGCAGAGAGTTTACTATCTGTTCGGGTTGTTTATGATATTATTTTACGTGGGGTTATCTTATATAATGATATTTTCGCCTATCTTTGTAGAGCGGATATCGGCTCCCATGCGTTACGGATTGGGCGCTTTGTTTTTTATATACGGTATTTTCCGCGGATATAGGCAGGTGAAGGAGTCTCAACGTCGCGACGAAGAGTAGCCGAGGGCTTTTATTGAATCGGTCGAATCTCTTAAGCCCATCGTGCTATTTATTCGCCATCAAACCATCGGTATATTAGGCATATACCGAGACCAAAGAGCTCAATGATGCTTTGGAATTACTTACATGAAAATAGATCCATCATTCTTTCAGGTTACTTATGATGAAATACTTTGCTTTGAAATCATACGGCGTCGGCATCGGGGCGATATTGCTTCTGTGGGGGCTCTCTTCGTGTGGCGGTAATACCTCGAAAGACCGACATGCCGATACCGCAACCTCCGGCGTGATTCAACTGACTGCCGACGAGAGTTTCCGGGATATTATCCAGCAGGAGATCGACGTGTTCGAGAGCATCTACACCATGGCGGGCATCGTCCCGATCTATACAAACGAGGTGGAGGCGATCAACCTCTTGCTAAAGGATAGCGTGCGTCTGGCCTTGTCTTCGCGACGACTCTCCGAGGCGGAGAAGAAGAGCTTGGAGCAGATGAAGCTCTTCCCGAAAGAGATCAAGATCGCAACGGACGCCATCGCGTTGATTGTGAATAAACAGAATCCGGATACGCTGATTACGGTGAATCAACTGCGCGGGATTCTCACCGGTAAAACCACCCAGTGGTCGCAAATGAATCCCCAAACTCGATTAGGGGAGATCCAATTGGTGTTCGATAACGAGAACTCCAGTACCGTGCGTTTTGCGATGGACTCGATCTGTCGAGGCGATACGTTGCAAGGCAACCTCTATGCCCAGCAGACCAATCAAGCCGTGATCGATTATGTGGCTTCGGCTCCCAATGCCATAGGAGTGATCGGGGCGACATGGATTGGTGATAAGAGTGACTCGACGCGACTGAGTTTCATGGATCGGGTGACTGTGATGGGGGTGACGCACGCTGCGAAGGCTACAAGAGCCAATAGTTACCAGCCTTATCAGGCCTACATCGCGTTGGGCGACTATCCCTTGGTACGTAATATTTACGCGTTGGTGACTGACCCGCGAAGCGGTTTGGCTTCGGGTTTTGTCTCCTTCTTGGCCTCGGATCGGGGACAACGGATTATTTTGCGCTCGGGCATTGTGCCGGCAACGCAGAATCTTCGGATTGTCAACGTGAGAGATACGTGGTAAACAAATACTGTAAAACATAAAATGAACCCATGAAACGAATGAATGTAACAACGGGACTTTTGTCCCTGATCCTCATGGCGGGAGCGACCGCCGTGATGGCCGCAGAGGATGGCAGTCCGAAGGGCGTAGACTACTACAAGGTCAAGATGTATCCGGATGCCAAGAGGGCTTTGATCAATGAATTGCAAGACGAAAAGAGCAACAAGGCTGAGGTTAATTTCTATTTAGGAGAGATCTACTTTGATCAGCACAAATCCGATTCGGCCAGCTATTACTATCAACAGGGCTTGGCTGCCGATCCGGCTTATGTATTGAATGCCATTGGTAACCTGAAGGTGAACCTGAAAAATAATCCCGATGCAGAGAAGGCTTTCAGTGGTTTGCTGACCGGAAAAAACAAAAAGAATCCGGCAATTTACGTGGCGATTGCACGTGCTTATATGCCGGTGTCCAAACCCAAAGCGCAGCAATATCTGGAGTTGGCCAAGAGTGTAGGGCCCAAATCCCCGGAGGTGTATGTGTTGGAGGGAGATATGTTTGCTGCGGAGCACAAGGCGGGTGAGGCGGCCAACAGCTACGAGCAGGCTACCTACTTTGATCCGGGATGCAAAGAGGCCTACTTCAAATATGCCGAACTCTACTCCAAGGCCAATCCGCAGTATGCCATCGATATGTTGAACAAACTGATTACGCTGGATCCGGGTTACAAGATCGCCTACGTGGAGTTGGCAGACATCTACTACGAGAACGAACGATACGCCGAAGCGGTGGATGCCTATTCCAAGTACATCTCTACCGAGACTTCGAGTGTCGAGGAGTTGGCGCGTTATGCCGCCCTGCTCTACCTGAGCAAACGATATGATGAGGCCAAAGAGTTGGTACAGAAGGTGACCGTGCGTGCACCGGAGAGTGCTGCCCTCAAACGTATCAATATGTACTTGGCTTACGACCAAGGCGATTTCAACAAGGCTCTCGAATTAGGAACCAAGATGAGAACCGAGATCGACTCCTCGCGTTGGGTGGTTCGGGACTATGTGTGCATGGCGCGGAGTTATGCCAAAACCGATAAGACGAAAGAGGCGATTGCGGAGTATCAAAAAGCCTTGGCTATGGACTCTATGCGTATCGACTTGTTGAACGAGTTGGAGGTGGAATACAAGAAAGAGCGAAACTATGTCGGTGCCATCGAGGTGAGCCAAGATGCCATGGAGCGTGACGGCATACCTGACAAGCCGAGCGAATTCCTGAATTTGGGCAAGAACTACTATATGGCTGCCAGCTCCTTGCGTCCCGCCGACGATAGCTTGCGGATGAACCCGCAAGACTCCATGAAGATGGTAACCTACCTGAAGAGTGCCGACAGCCTCTTCGCGAAAGTCACCGAGACGCTGGCCGATCACTATGCGGGTCACTTCTGGCGTGCGCGTGTTCACTCTTCATTGGATCCTGAATCGACCCAGGGTTTGGCAAAACCCTATTATGAGATGACGGCAGCCTTGTTGGAGAAGGATCCGAAGAAGGATTCACGGTTGTTGATCGAGTGTTACAGCTACTTGGGATACTACTACTACCTGAAACAAGATAACGAGAATTCCAAGATCTACTGGAAGAAGATTCTGGCGTTGGATCCCAATCATGCGATTGCAAAGAGCGTGATGGAGGTGCTGGAACCCCAAAAATAGCGATTCCTGTTTATCCTTTTGATTCTCTGTGAAAATTACAACAATCCCGTTCCATGATCGGAACGGGATTGTTTTTGGTTCAGATTCTCTCCGGCGAACGATTGTTACGAAACGGTGAATCTTGTAAAAAAAACCTGAAAAACGGAGGGCCGGTTTGTTATCTTAACAAAATCCGTTATTTTTGCAGTGTTTTTTATCCAAACATTCATCAGCCTTCTAAATCGTATTCTATCATACATTTTAGAGGCGTTTTTTGTTGTCAAAGATAAATATTATGGATTTGACCTTACTCTTGGTCGTAATTATTACGGCCATCTTTTTGGTGGTGGCGGCTTTAGGCTTGGATTGGCTTCTCTCGCCCCGATCGTTCAACAAACAGAAGGGCGAACCCTATGAGTGCGGAATTCCGACTCGGGGTCGGTCGTGGATGCAGTTCCGCGTGGGCTACTACCTCTTTGCGATTCTCTTTCTGATCTTCGACGTCGAGGCAATGTTTATGTTTCCTTGGGCGGTGATTGTGCGTGAGGTGGGGGTTGCTGGACTCATCAATATCTTGTTCTTCTTGTTAATTCTCGTACTCGGACTGGCTTACGCCTGGAAAAAAGGAGCTTTGGAATGGAAATAAAGGGAGTCAACATCAAGTCGATGAAATACGATGCATTCAATGACACTGAGTACATCGATCAACTGCGTGAGGCGGGGGTGAATGTGATGGTCGGAAAGCTGGATCAACTGATCAACTGGGGTCGGTCGAACTCCTTGTGGCCCCTTACCTTTGCTACCAGTTGTTGCGGTATCGAGTTTATGGCCGTCGGTGCTGCGCGCTACGACTTTGCCCGCTTTGGGTTTGAGGTGACACGTGCCAGCCCGCGTCAAGCGGATGTAATCATTGTGGCCGGTACCATTGTCCATAAGATGGCTCCGGTGTTGCGTCGGCTCTACGACCAGATGGCCGAACCGAAGTATGTCATTGCCATGGGCGGTTGCGCCATCTCGGGTGGCCCGTTCAAGGGGTCGTATCATGTGTTGGAGGGGGTCGATAAGATCCTGCCGGTGGATGTCTATGTGCCGGGTTGTCCTCCACGTCCCGAGGCCTTGCTCTACGGCATGATGCAGTTGCAACGCAAAGTGAAGGCCGAACACTATTTTGGAGAGGTGAACAGAAAGCAAAAGAAAGAAGAATCTACGGACCATGAATAAGATCAAAGATATAGTTTCGCGTATTGCGCCCGAGGCGGTATTCTCGGAGAGTGCGCCGTGGACGGTGACTGTGCCGACGGCTCAGTTTCATGCGGTGGCTCAGGCTTTGCGCGATGATCCGCAGACGCAGTTCGATTTTCTGCTCTGCATGACGGGAATGGATTGGGGTGAAACCTTAGGGGTGGTCTACCATCTGCGAAGCACGGCCTCAGGTTGTGAGGTGGTACTTCGGATCGAAACGGCGGATCGCGAGAATCCTCAGTTGCCGAGCGTCTCCGATCTATGGGAGACGGCCAACCTGAATGAGCGGGAGGTTTTCGACTTCTTCGGCATTCGTTTTATCGGTCATCCCGATATGCGACGGTTGTTCCTGCGCAACGACTGGGTCGGTTATCCGTTGCGTAAGGATTATGATGCCTCCGCGGAGGTGAATCCCGTGCGGATGGAGAACGAAGAGACGGTGGATGTGACGCCGTCCTATGAGGAGCACGACGGCAAAGTGGAGCAGGAGGAGCGTGTGCTCTTCGACGACCAAGAGTATGTGGTCAATATCGGCCCGCAGCACCCTGCTACCCATGGTGTATTGCGTTTCCGTACCTCCATTGAGGGCGAGACCATCAAGAAGGTGGATGTCCATTGCGGATACATCCATCGCGGTATCGAGAAGATGTGCGAGGGGTTGAGCTATCCGCAGACCTTGGCGTTGACCGATCGACTCGACTACCTGTCGGCGCATCAGAATCGTCATGCCCTCTGTATGTGTATCGAGAAGGCGCTGGGCATCGAAGTGCCGGAGCGTGTACAATATATTCGGACGATCATGGATGAGTTGAATCGTCTCTCGTCCCACCTGCTGTTCTGGTCGACGCTCTGCATGGACTTGGGTGCGCTGACCGCTTTCTTCTACGGTTTCCGCGATCGTGAGAAGGTGCTCGATATGATGGAGGAGACCACAGGAGGCCGTTTGATTCAGAACTACAACGTGATCGGTGGGGTGATGGCAGACATTCATCCCAATCTGGTGCAACGCATCAAGGAGTTTATTCACTACCTGCCCCCGATGTTGCGGGAGTATGACGAGGTCTTCACGGGAAACGTCATCGCGCGTCAGCGTATGCAGGGCATTGGCGTACTCTCCAAGGAGACCGCGATCTCTTATGGGGTGACGGGGCCTTCGGGTCGTGCTTCGGGATGGAGTTGTGATGTGCGTAAACTCAAACCCTATGGGGTCTACGATAAGGTGGAGTTCGATGAGGTACTCCGCACCGGAGGCGATACCTATGATCGTTACTTGGTGCGTGTCGAGGAGATTCGCCAGTCGTTGCGGATTCTGGAGCAGTTGGTGGATAACATTCCCGCAGGAGATTATTGCGTGAAGACCAAGCCGATCATTCGCCTGCCGGAGGGAAACTACTTCAGTAGTGTCGAGGCTTCGCGTGGTGAGTTCGGGGTCTACATCGAGAGTCGGGGCGACAAGATGCCCTATCGCATGAAGTTCCGTTCGCCGGGATTGCCGTTGGTGTCGGTGGTCGATACGTTGGCTTCGGGGAGCAAGATTGCCGACCTGATTGCCATCGGAGGCTCCTTGGACTATGTGGTGCCCGATATTGATCGATAGTGACGCTACCAACACCCTAAGCCAGGTGGTTGCAAGGCCACGGAGCGTGGAACCTAAGACCGTCTGAGCGACCGTGTGTCGGTTACGGAGTAAAAAGTCATCCTAATTCTTATACGGTACTTCCTTGAGAAGTACGAATACAACAAAAACCCTATGTTCTTGAATACCTATACGGATAGCATTGATTTTAACGCCGCCCGGGAGTGGATTCACACAACCCTGAGCGGGGTGATGCCGGCTTGGGGCGTGACCCTCACCGAGTGTGTCCTCGTGGGACTGTGCTTGTTGCTGGGCTATGCGTTGATCGCCCTGGCGTTGATCTACATCGAACGAAAGGTCTGTGCATTTTTCCAGTGTCGCCTCGGCCCCAATCGAGTGGGCCCTTACGGTACGGTACAGAGTGTGGCCGATATGGTCAAGATGTTGATTAAGGAGTTGATTCATATCAATCATGTGGATCAATTCCTCTTCAATCTGGCTCCCTTTATCGTCATCATCTCTTCGGTTTTGGCGTTCGGGTGTCTCCCCTTTGCCAAAGGGCTTGCGGTGTTGGATTTCAATGTCGGGATCTTCTTCCTGATGGCTGCCTCCTCGATCGGTATCGTCGGCATTCTGTTGGCCGGATGGTCGAGTAACAACAAATATTCGATGATCGGCGCCATGCGAAGTGGAGCTCAGATGATTAGTTATGAACTCTCAATCGGTTTGTCGATCCTCACCATGGTGGTGCTCTCCGGTACGATGCAGCTCTCGGAGATCGTGGAGCGTCAGTCGGAGGTGTGGTTCCTCTTCTCGGGACACATTCCCGCGCTCATTGCCTTCTTGATCTATCTGGTAGCCGGTACGGCCGAGACCAACCGAGGCCCCTTTGACCTTCCGGAGGCCGATTCGGAGTTGACGGCAGGGTATCATACCGAGTATTCGGGAATGCACTTCGGATTCTTCTACTTGGCCGAGTATCTGAACCTGTTTATTGTGGCAGGCATTGCGACGACCCTCTTTTTGGGTGGATGGATGCCCCTACATATCTCAGGCTGGGAGGGATTCAATGCGGTGATGGATTTCATTCCGTCGATCGTGTGGTTCTTGGCGAAGGTGGGTGTGGTGATCTTTGTGATCATGTGGTTTAAGTGGACGTTCCCTCGTTTGCGTATTGACCAACTGCTCACGTTGGAGTGGAAATATCTGTTGCCGCTGAGTTTGTTGAACTTGTTGCTGATGACCTTGGTGGTGGCTTTGGGGCTCTACTTCTAAGCGCGAAACGCTGACACAACCCCTTGGTGACCCTTGGGGGTTGATAATTACGAAAACCATAAATAGCACGGTGTGCTGAAATGACCATTATGAATGCTTTGAAAGAGTATATCGTCTCGTTTTTTAGCGGATTAGGTTCGTTGCTCACGGGTATGGGCGTGACGATTCGAGTCTTCTTCCGGAAGAAAACGACCGAGCAGTATCCTGAGAATCGGGAGACCCTCCAGATGTTTGATCGGTTTAGGGGAGAGTTGACCCTGATTCACAACGACCGCAACGAGCATCATTGCATCGCCTGCGGAATTTGTCAAATGAATTGCCCCAACGGTTCGATTCGCGTGATCTCGCAGACCCTGACCGATGAAGAGGGGAAAAAGAAACGGGTTCTGGATCAATATATCTATGACATCGGAAGTTGTCTCTACTGCCAGCTTTGTGTGCGGAGCTGTCCGCATGATGCCATAACGTTCGACACCCAATTTGAACACGCCGTCTTTACGCGCAGCAAGTTGGTGCGCCAACTCAATCACCCCGGCTCGACGTTGGAGGTGAAACCCAAACCGGTGGCTCCCAAACCCGTGGTTCCGAAAGCGGAGAGCCCCAAGGTGGAGAAACCGCAAGGCGAAGCCCCCGAGGCGGCACAGGCCGAGTAACTCGTTACAGTGATTACGTTCGTGTGCTGCCGGAAGATGGAGGGCATACGGATTTTCAAAACAAGATAGCGCACAGTGTGCTGAATTATTTTACAATATGATGGAATTGACCCTACAACAAGCCGGATTCGCATTTCTATCGGCCGTGATTCTCGTCTTCTCGGTGATGACCGTCACCACACGACGGATCATGCGGTCGGCTACCTATTTGCTGTTCGTGCTCTTCGCAACGGCCGGCATCTATTTCCAACTCGACTATTCGTTCCTTGGAGCGGTGCAGTTGCTCATCTATGCGGGGGGTATTATTGTGCTGTTCGTCTTCTCGATTCTGTTGACCCGATCGCAGAGAGAGAAGGATCCGGTACGCCGACGCAAGGTGGTGGCCGGCTTGCTCACAGCGGGAGTGGGTGCGGTGCTTTGTGGCGGATTGCTGTGCACCCATCTGTTCGGGCCGTCGCAGTTGAGCGAGGGCGAGATTGAGATGCACCGGATCGGTTATGCCATGATGGGAACCGGAAAGTACCAGTATCTGCTGCCCTTCGAGGCGATCAGTGTGCTGCTGCTGGCCTGCATCATCGGAGGCGTGTTGATTGCCCGCAAACGCAAATAGGGCACTTCGGCACTCTTGAAACGAACAGAGTGCGCTTCGTGTACCGTCTATGTGAGCGATCCTGATCCGCAAGGTCGGCCGTCTCTCTCTTTCGGAAGGTGCGAAGCAAGAGATAAAAATGGCACGCAGTGCCTTTGATGTAAGAAAAATAAAGCAACCATGGAAATACAAATGCAATACTACCTCTTGTTGGGTGTGGTGATGTTCTTTGCCGGAGTCTACGGTTTTATCACACGCCGGAACTTGATTGCGGTGTTGATCTCCGTTGAGCTGAATCTCAATGCGGTGGATATTAACTTTGCGGTGTTCAACCGCTATCTCTACCCGGGCGAGTTGGAGGGGATGTTCTTCACCATCTTTGCCATTGCCATTGCTGCGGCCGAAACCGCAGTGGCCATTGCGATCATCATCAACGTCTACCGCAATCTGAGCAATATCGAGGTGCGGAACCTGGATCAATTACAGGAGCCCACCGAAACCACCGAGCCGGAGGAGAAGGCCTAAGAAAGAAGCAGAGAGTTTGGACGTAGGGTCGAGGAGTCGGTGTGATTGGCGAAAGCCGAACGCAAGTCGATGGATGACCGCTGAAACGCCCCGCGTGGCAAGCTCCGGAAGAAAATATAGCACAAGGTGCTGAACAAAGTCGAAACGAAAGAAAAACAGAAGAAATATGGAATTTACGATACTGATCGTACTCTTGCCGTTGCTGACCTTCTTGGTGTTGGGTCTGCTGGGAATGAAACTGAAAGCCTGCACCAGCGGTCTGATCGGAACTTTTTCGATGGGGATCACGGCGTTGCTCTCTTACGCTACGGCATGGCTCTATTTTACGGGAGCTCAGGTGGACGGGGTGTACCAGAAATGGATCCCATTCAATATCGAGTGGTTGCGCTTTACCGACGCGTTGCATATCGACTTGGGCGTGCTGCTCGACCCGATTTCGGTGATGATGTTGGTGGTCATCTCCACGGTCTCCCTGATGGTGCACATTTACAGTATGGGCTACATGAAGGGCGAACGCGGCTTTGAGCGTTACTATGCTTTTCTCTCGTTGTTCAGTTGCTCCATGTTGGGATTGGTGTTGGCTCCCAATATCTTCCAGATGTATATCTTCTGGGAGTTGGTGGGGGTCTCCTCCTATCTGCTGATCGGATTCTACTACACCAAACCCGAAGCCATCGCAGCCTCGAAGAAGGCCTTTATCGTGACCCGATTTGCCGACTTGGGTTTCTTGATCGGCATCCTGATCCTCTCCTTCTATACCCACACCTTTGACTTTCTGACGTTGACCTCAGGCGATCACTCGATCTTTGCCGAGGCAGCCGGAACCACCTTTATGGGGGGCTCGGTGATGGCGTGGGCCTTGGCGCTCATCTTTATGGGCGGTGCAGGTAAGTCGGCCATGTTCCCTCTGCATATTTGGTTGCCCGATGCCATGGAGGGTCCTACTCCGGTTTCGGCGTTGATCCATGCCGCCACGATGGTGGTTGCCGGAGTCTATTTGGTGGCGCGACTCTTCCCTGTCTACTATTTCGAGGCTCCGGAGGTGTTGGCGATGATCGCCTACATCGGAGCATTCACCGCTCTGTTTGCTGCGGTGATCGCCTGCGTACAGACCGACATCAAACGCGTGCTGGCCTTCTCGACCATTTCGCAGATCGGCTTTATGATGGTGGCTTTGGGTGTGTCGGGGTATGGCGGACATCACGGGCTGGGGTATATGGCCGGAATGTTCCACCTCTTTACGCACGCGATGTTCAAGGCGTTGCTCTTCCTGGGTGCGGGAGCCATCATTCATGCCGTACACAGCAACGAGATGAGCCACATGGGGGGATTGCGCAAACACCTGCCCGTGACCCACATCACCTTCCTGATCGCTTGTTTGGCCATTGCAGGTATTCCGCCCTTCTCGGGCTTCTTCAGTAAGGATGAGATTTTGTCGGCAGTCTTTGCCTTCAGTCCTTGGCTGGGTGGCGTCATGAGTTTCATTGCCGCGCTGACCGCCTTCTATATGTTCCGACTCTACTACAACATCTTCTGGGGTACACCGGCACAGCACGAACATACGCCGCATGAGGCTCCCGCCTCCATGACCACACCGTTGGTGATTCTTGCTGCGGTCACCTGTGTGGCCGGATTCATTCCCTTCGGGAAATTTGTAACGAGTGACAGTGCCGACTATACGATTCATCTCGACCCCTTCGTGGCAGGGATGAGCGTGGGAATCGCCCTGATCGCCATTATCGTAGCGACCCTGTTCTATCGGAAAGCGAGCTCCATTCCCGTACGTCTGGCACAGACCTTTAGCGGACTCCATCGCGCTGCCTCCCATCGCTTCTACATTGATGAGGTGTATCTGTTTGTGACCAAACGAATCATCTTTAACGGTATCTCCAGTTCGATCGCATGGTTTGATCGCCACGTGATTGACGGAGCCATGAACGGCATGGCCTTCTTGACCCAGCGGGCTGCGTTGGCCATTCGAGGCTTCCAGAGCGGTCAGGTGCAACAATATGCCGTGGTGTTGCTCTCCGGAGTCTTGATTCTGACGATTTTGGTGGTCTTCCTGCTCTGTTGCTAAACAGCGGTGGGGCGGTGAGGCCATAGCGCCTGCACCTCGATAGATAGCCGAAACGCTTTTGCAGTACTTAATCATAGCACGATGTGCTTAATCTGAATACGATCTTAAGAATATGAACTTTTTATCCTTATTTGTACTGATTCCGACCCTGATGACCTTGGCGATGTTTCTGCTGAGGGATATTCGGAAGATCCGGGCGGTGATGGTCACCGGAGCCTCCCTGTTGGTGGGGTTGGCTGCAACCCTGACGGTGATGTACCTTGGTGAACGCAGTGCGGGAAATACGGCCGAAATGCTCTTTACGGCGCAAACCTTGTGGTATGCTCCGCTCAATATCTACTATGCGGTGGGGGTTGACGGCATCTCGGTTGCCATGTTGCTGCTCTCCTCACTGATCGTCTTCACGGGCGTCTTTGCGTCGTGGAAGATGGATCCGCTGCCTCGGGAGTTCTTCGGATGGTTTTCGTTGCTTTCGATCGGGGTTTTCGGATTCTTTATTTCGATCGACCTGTTCACGATGTTCATGTTCTATGAGGTGGCCTTGATCCCGATGTATCTGTTGATCGGAGTGTGGGGCACCGGACGCAAAGAGTATTCGGCCATGAAGCTGACGCTGATGCTGATGGGTGGCTCGGCACTGCTGCTGGTGAGCATCCTCGGCATCTACTTCCATTCGGCTCCGGAGGGCGGTGTGCTGTCGATGAACTTGTTGGAGATTGCACAACATACCCTTCCGATGGAGGCTCAACGTCTCTTCTTCCCGTTGGCGTTTATTGGCTTCGGGGTATTGGGGGCGATGTTCCCGTTCCATACGTGGTCACCCGATGGTCATGCCTCGGCTCCCACGGCCGTATCCATGCTCCATGCCGGCGTGTTGATGAAATTGGGAGGGTACGGCTGTTTCCGTGTCGCCATCTTCCTGATGCCTGAGGCTGCGCATGAGATGGCTTGGATCTTCTTGACCCTGACCGGTATCAGTGTGGTTTACGGTGCACTGTCGGCCATCAAACAGACCGACCTGAAATATATCAATGCCTACTCCTCGGTGAGTCACTGCGGATTGGTGTTGTTTGCGATTTTGATGCTCAATCAGACTGCGATGACCGGTGCGGTGTTGCAGATGCTCTCGCACGGTTTGATGACCGCGCTCTTCTTTGCCTTGATCGGAATGATCTACGGCCGTACCCATACCCGCGATATTCGGCAGATGGGTGGGCTGATGAAGATCATGCCCTTTCTGAGTGTTTGCTTTGTGATCGCCGGATTGGCCTCCTTGGGCTTGCCCGGGTTGAGCGG
>JAQUZZ010000273.1 GCA_028691095.1 Alistipes sp.
CATCCGAAGTTCAGAAGCAGTATGAGCAGAAGAAAAAGTGCTTTTTTCATGGTTCAAGTTTGTGTCCAAAACGCGACGGTGTGATGTCGGGTCGAAGAGGGTGGATATAGGGCGCGGTTCGTTGTCTATCGGTTACGTCATCTCCAAAGCATGATTGAACTCTTTACGGTATATGCCTGAGATATTGATGGGCGGATTGCTAATACATAGCACACGGCGCTTAGTTGTCCAGTCGTATCGCTCGTTTGGGAATCATGGCGCGCACCGTGAGGGTCGAAATCAAGAAGCTGAGCAGGAGGAACGTGAGCGTGATCCATCCCAAGTCGCTCAGATGCACCTCCACCGGATAAGCGTCGATCAGGAAGGTTTCGCCGGAGAGGGTGAGCAGTCCAAAATGTTGTTGGATCAGGGCGAGGGCGATGCCCAATAGCAGCCCTATGAAGGAGCCGATCAGATAGATGAGCATCCCTTCCGTGGTGAAGATCCGCCGCAGCAGAGCGATGTCGGCGCCCAAGGTGAGCAGCGTGCGCATCTCTTTGCGTTTCTCGATGATGAGCATGATCAGGGAGCCGACGATCGAGAACGAAGCGATCAGCATGACCAGTAAAATAATAAAATAGATACCCCACTTCTCGTAGACCATGATGCGGTAGAGCGACTCTTTCTGTTGGTAGCGGGTTGCGATCTGGAATTGAGAGCCTAAGGCTTGAGATAGCTCCTGTTGTACGGCACGTGGGGAGCTGCCGGCATTCAGTTTCAGAGCCACGGCAGAGGCACATCCGGGGTAGTCGAGCAACTTCTGGGCAAAAGAGAGCGAGGAGAGTAGGTATTTGCTGTCCACCTCGGCCTCCAAGGCGAAGACTCCGGTCGGGTAGAGCCTTCCCTCCCGATAGAAACTGTAAGGCAGCAGGGGCGACACCTCTCCTCGGCGTGGCACGAAGACCCGAATCGGAGTGTTCATGAAGACCCGAACCCCTAATGCGTAGGCCAAGCCTTGGCCTACAAAGGCCTCCGAGAAGTCACCCAATCGAAGTCGGTAGACTCCCTCGGTCTTCAGACTATCCACCGGAACCACCTTGGCATAGAGCGAGTCGACGCCACAGAGAATGCCGAAAGCCTGCCGATCCTTGTAATCGAAGACCGCCTCTCCCTCCAGTAAATAGGAGACTTGGGCGACCCCGTCGACTTGCAGCAACCGTTCGCGAGGCAGTGAGTCGATGACAAAGACTTTGCCGCGCAGTGGGGTGATGCGGATCTCCGGGTCAAACGCCTTATACATACTCTGAATCAGTCCCTCGAAGCCGTTGAATACCGACAACAGAATCACCATCGCCATCACCGGTATGGCGACCGCAAAGGCACTTACTCCCGAAACGATATTGATGACCGAGTGCGATTTCGGGGAGAAGAGGTAGCGACGAGCAAACAGAAGCGAGAGTCGGGGCATGGTGGGGTTTGCGAGATTACTTCTCTTGGAGGAGTTTGTCGATGGAGCTGATGTATTCCAAGGAGTCGTCGACATAGAAGGCCAACTCCGGAACATGACGCAGTTGATGCTTGACTCGCGTACCCAAGGCTTTGCGAATCTCCCAGTTGTGTTCTTCGAGACGTTGCATGATGGCGTCGTGATGGTCGAAGGGGAAGATGCTCAGGTAGACCTTTGCCAACTCGAAGTCGGGGCTCATACGCACCAAGGTGACCGAGACCATGGTTCCTTGCAGAAGCTCGGCTGCCTCTTTGATGAAGATGTCGCTGATGTCGCGTTGGATCTGACGTCCAATCTTTTGTTGGCGGGTAGACTCTATCTTTTCATTCATGGGTTCTATACAGATTAAGTTTTTGATTTTTGGTGGTTTCGAGGGGCTGTGTCTGTCTTGTACAGAGGCAAAACTCTCGTATGAAAGAGTGTGACCTAATGCGTCTTATCTTTCTTGGTTCGTTTGGCTTTTGCGGGGTCACGTTGCGGTTCTTGCGGGTCGTTTGCCGGCGTAATGCGCTTCGCCTCAGAGAGGGTGGTCGAGTCGGTGACGGCAGCCGGCGGGGTAAGTGCCGAGAGTCCGGCGGCTATCGAATCGGTTATTGGCGTGAGCGATGATGCCAGGGAGTCTTGTGTCGGAGTCTGCTTGGCAAGTTTTCGCGCAAGTTTTCGCGCTTCGGCCTCCTGCATCCGGCGCAGTACGCCTTGGGTCGGTGCAGCACGGATGCCCTCTTTGCTCAATCGGTAGTAGAATCCGAAGGACATATTGAGATTATCCAAGGGGGAGTGCGTGGGATTGCCTTTGTACTTGGTGCCGTTGCGCAGTACGTCTGAATATCCGAAGTAGTAGCGTGCCTCAAAATTGGCCTCGAAGCGTCCGAAGAGCACTCCGATGCCACCTCCTCCGCAGAGGCCATATCCCCAACGAGGGTCGCGGGTGAGGATCATTTCATAGGGTTTCCGGTCGAACTCGCCCGCTTGTTTGGATTGATAATACTCTTCGGAGCTGAGTACGTAGTTTAGGTATACCCCCAAGTTGATAAATACGCGCACGTGTTGTTGCGCCATATAGAAGTGGGGTTGCCACATAAAGGGGAGTTCGATCGTGTTGAGGGTGCGATGGTAGCTGGTGTCGCCGTCGTTGCGCGTGTCGTACATAAAGCCTCTTCCCATATATTGCAGGTCGGCCTGGATGCCTCCGACGATCTTTGTCGCGGTGTAGAATTTATAGGAGAGTCCTCCTGAGGCGCGACCCCACTGCATTCCGGTCTCCTT
>JAQUZZ010000274.1 GCA_028691095.1 Alistipes sp.
TGTGATTGCGATCTCCCAATCGGGGGAGACAGCCGACACCTTGGCGGCGGTGGAGATTGCACGCAAGGCGGGGGCGTTTATCTATGGCATCTGCAATGCGATCGGATCCTCGATTCCGCGCGCTACCGATACGGGTTCCTATATTCATGTGGGGCCGGAGATTGGCGTGGCCTCCACAAAAGCCTTCACGGGGAAGGTCACCGTGTTGTCGATGTTGGCACTGACCCTTGCCAAGTTGCGCCAAACGATCGAACCGGAGGTCTACCGCACGTTGTTGCGGGAGTTGCAATCTGTGCCCCAGAAGATGCGTGAGACCCTGAAGCTGAGCACCCAGTTGTGTGATCTCTCCAAGATCTTCACCTATGCGCATAATTTCATCTATCTGGGTCGAGGCTACAACTATCCGGTGGCCTTGGAAGGGGCGTTGAAACTCAAGGAGATCTCCTACATTCATGCCGAGGGTTATCCGGCCGCAGAGATGAAGCATGGGCCCATTGCCTTGATCGACCAAGAGATGCCGGTGGTGGCCATCGCGACGACCGATAGCATCTACGAAAAGACGATCAGCAACATTCAGGAGATCCGAGCGCGTCATGGGCGGGTTATCGCCTTGGTGACCCAGGGTAACGAGGAGGTGCGCCAGTGTGCCGATTATGTCATTGAACTTCCGTCGATCGACGAGCGGTTGGCACCGTTGGTGGCAGCCATTCCTTTACAATTATTGGCTTATTACATTGCGATCAACAAGGGTCGTAATGTGGATCAGCCTCGAAATCTTGCTAAATCTGTGACTGTTGAATAGAATTTGGATTTTTACGTTGCTTTTCTTCTGTTGGATCGGTGGCTTGAACGCCGAGCCGGTGGTGGTGGGTGCGGAGCGCACGGAGCAATATCTTCCGCTGTTGAAGGGGAAACGAGTGGGGGTGCTGACCAATCCGACGGGTCGGATTGGGGAGACCCATTTGGTCGATTCGTTGGTGGCTTTGGGGGTGGACTTGCAGATCGTTTTTGCCCCCGAACACGGATTCCGTGGGGATGCCGATGCCGGAGAGCAGATCGCCAACGGACGGGATGCCCGAACCGGTGTGCCCATCGTCTCGGTGTATGGAGCCAACAAACAACCCGGAGCGGAGTATATGGCGAAACTCGATGTGGTGCTCTTTGATATTCAGGATGTGGGTTTGCGCTATTACACCTATCTCTCGTCGTTGCACTATTTGATGCAGGCGTGTGCCGCCTCTGGTGTGCGGCTCATTGTGTTGGATCGTCCCAACCCCAATGGCTTCTATGTCGATGGGCCGATACTGGATCCGCAGTATCGCTCGTTTGTGGGGATGCACCCGATTCCGGTGGTTCATGGCATGACCTTGGGCGAGTTGGCACGCATGATTAACGGCGAAGGGTGGCTCGACGAAGCCCAGCGGTGTAAGCTGACGGTGATTCCATGCCTGCACTACACCCACCAGACACGCTATGCCTTGCCGGTCAAACCCTCACCCAATCTGCCCAATCTGCGCTCCATCTATCTCTATCCCTCCCTCTGCTATTTTGAGGGAACACCGGTGAGTGTGGGACGGGGAACCGACTTTCCGTTTCAGTGTTACGGTCATCCGGCACTTCAGGATTCCTTCCGTTTCACTCCGCACGCGACCGCGGGAGCTAAAAATCCGCCGTTGCGTGATCAGGCGTGTCGGGGTGTGGATCTGCGAGAGCTTCCCTCCAACGAGACCCTGTGGCAGGAGGGGGTCAATCTGAGTTATGTGATTGCCTGTTATCGGCAGTTGCAGATGGGCGATGCCTTCTTTACCCCGATGTTCGAAAAGTTGATTGGGGTGGGGTATGTGCGTCAGATGATTGAACAGGGGGCCGATGCCTCTCAGATCAAAACACGATGGAGCGAGGATGTCGAACGCTTCCGCAAGGAGCGAAAACCCTATTTGCTGTATGAGGAGTAGGTGGCGATGGGTCGTACTTTTGGGCGTGATGGGATGGAGCCTCACGGGCTATGCGGCTCCCGGTCTGATTCCCCTGCCCAATCACATGGAACTCCGCGAAGGGCGTTTTCTGGTGAATCGTACGACGGAGATTTATGCTCCGCAGGATAGTGCGTTGGGGCGATGGCTCAACGATCGCATTGAGCAGGTGTGCGGTTATCGTTTGCCGATGGCTACCCATCGACGGCCGCTGCAACAGATTGTCTTGTTGCGTGAGGCCTCCTTGCCCGAAGAGGGGTATACATTAGAGATTGTGTCCGGTCATGTGCGCCTCTGTGGTCGCGATCGTGCGGGGTTGTTCTACGGATTGCAGACCCTGTTGCAGTGGATGCCCGCGTCGGTTTACCGAACCGAAAAGGGGGGCGTGCAGGCGGTGATCGACTTGGAGGGGGTGCGCATCGAGGATGCTCCGCGGTTTCCCTACCGCGGGGTGATGTTGGATGTTTCGCGTAACTTCTTTGACGCAGCGACCGTCAAGCAGTATATCGACTGGATGGCGGTGCATAAGCTCAACCGGCTGCATTGGCATCTGACGGACGACAACGGATGGCGCATTGAGATTTTGTCGCATCCCGAACTCACCACCAAGGGGGCTTGGCGAGGCCCCGGGGAGGTGTTGCCTCCCTCTTATGGGTCGGGTTGCCAACGCTACGGAGGCTACTATACCCAAGCGGAGATTCGGGATATTGTGCGTTATGCCGAGGCGCGGAATGTGACGATCATTCCGGAGATCGACCTGCCGGGGCACAGT
>JAQUZZ010000275.1 GCA_028691095.1 Alistipes sp.
CGCTCCGCTCCTCGCATTCGCACCGCGAGCATCGTCCCAACCGCTCAGAGAACAAAGGAACTACCCCCGAACCCGACCGTAGAGATCGTAGTCCTCGGCAGCCGTCAGCTCAACCTGATAAAAATCGCCCACCCGCAAGGGTTCCTCCGACGTAATCAACACCTCGGTGTCGACCTCCGGAGAGTCATACTGTGTGCGACCCACCCAGAATTCGCCCTCTTGACGATCCACAATCACACGCTCGGTGCGTCCCACTCTTTGTTGGTTGAGTTCGGCAGAGATCTGATTCTGAAGTGCCATGATGCGATCGACCCGTGAGAGCTTCACCTTTTGGGGCACGTCGTCCTTCAACGTGAGGGCTGAGTAGGTCTGCTCCTCCTCAGAATAGGGGAAGACCCCCAACCGCTCAAACCGTCCCCAACGCACAAACTCCAGCAACTCCTCGAACTCCGACTCGCTCTCCCCCGGGTATCCGGTGAGCAACGTCGTGCGCAGGGCGATGTCGGGAATTTCGCGTCGCAAATGCTCCACCAGCGCATAGGTCTGCGCCTTGTTGAGCCCTCGTCGCATTGCATGCAACTGGCCGTCGCTGATATGCTGAAACGGAATATCGAGATATTTACAGATTTTGGGTTCGTCACGCATCACCTCGATCACCTCCTCGGGAAACTGTGCGGGATAGGCATAATGCAACCGAATCCACTGCAACCCCTCGATGCGACACAACCGACGCAACAACTCGCCCAGCGCACGACGTCCATAGAGATCCAGTCCATAGTAGGTCGTATCTTGGGCGATCACCATGATCTCCTTCACACCACGCGCCACCAAACGCTCCGCCTCTGCAAGCAATGCCTCCATCGGCACCGATCGGTGTTTGCCACGAATCAGCGGAATGGCGCAATAGCCACACCCCCAGTTGCACCCCTCCGAAATCTTCAGGTAGGCGTAGTGTGAGGGCGTGGTCAGCATCCGCTCGCCCGTCAACTCGTCGCGATAGCGTCCGCCCACCGCCTCTACAATGTCGGAGAGGTTGTTGACTCCGAAGTATTGATCGACCTCGGGAATCTCCTGCTCCAGATCCCTCTTATAGCGTTCGGCCAAACATCCCATCACAAAGAGATGGTCGATGTAACCTTTGCTCTTGGCATCTGCAAATCCCAGAATCGTATTGATCGACTCCTCCTTAGCATCGCCGATGAACCCACAGGTGTTGATTACCACCACCCGCGCATCGGTCGAATCGGAGTCGTAGGTCACCTCAAAATTATTTTGACGCAGCTGAGCCATCAGATACTCCGAATCGACCAGATTCTTCGAGCATCCCAGCGTCACCACATTGATCTTTTTCTTCTTCATAAATTTCACGAAGCACCTGCGTGCTTTTTATGGATAATAAACCGGCTGAATCTGTCGGGGTGAATCGGAGTTCTCTCTCCACGTTCCACTCCCTTTGTTCGCGGGAACCGGAGCGCAAAGATAGACAAAACCGCCATAGAATCCCGCACCCGGCGATTTTATCCCGCGTCACACGCCCCTCTGTCCTGCACTACGACACCCGAAAGCACCCTACTCCACCATCGGTATAGAGGCGTCGGTAGCATCGGTGGAGTCGGCAGCAGGCAGCTCGATCAAGCCTCGCGCGATCATCAAGGCGGTCTGATCGGGCTCTTTGCCTCGGAAATTACGATACAGCGTCATGCCATCGGCACTGCCACCTCGTTCCAGAATCTCGGCTCGGAAGCGTTGCGCCACCTCCCGATTGAAGAGATCCCCACTCTCCACAAAGGCCTGATAGGCATCTTTATCCAGCACCTCAGCCCACAGATAGCTATAATATCCGGCCGCATAACCGCCATTGAAGATGTGATTGAAGTAGGGATAGCGGTAGCGGGGTTCGATCTGCGGAAGCATCCCCCGACGCGTGTAGAGCGCGTTTTTCTCGAAATCATCCAAATTCACCGGTTGATAGGCCTCGATCGTGTGCAGATCCATATCTATGAGCGAAGCGGCCAGCAGCTCGGTGGTTGCAAAACCCTGATTGAATTTGACACTGCGGCGGATCTGATCGATCAACTGCTCGGAGAGCGGTTCGCCCGAAACATAGTGTTTGGCATAAAAACGCAACATCGCCGGCTCGGTGGCCCAATTCTCCATAATCTGAGAGGGTAACTCCACAAAGTCGCGCTCCACACCGCCGTTCCCCTCGTAATGCACCTGCGAGAAGAGTTGATGCAGGGCGTGTCCAAATTCATGGAAGAGGGTCTGGGTTTCATCCAGATTCAACAGAGCCGGCTCCTTCTCATTGGTCGGAGGTGTGAAGTTGGCGGTGATGGTGACAATGGGGGCGATGCGGGTCTTCCCGTCGGTGGCATAATGCTCCCGACGCAGCGTGCTACACCACGCTCCGACGCGCTTGTTGTCGCGTTGAAACAGATCAAAATAGAGTACGCCCAAATGGCTGTTATCCCGATCGAGCACCTCGTAAACCATACAGTCGGGGTGATAGGTCGGCACCGAGATGGGGCGGAAGGAGACTCCCCACAAGCGGTTGCTCAACTGAAAAATACCGGACTTCACATTGTCCAGCGAGAAGTAGGGTTTGAGAGCCGACTCATCCAAGTTGTAGCGCTGCGTGCGGATCTTCTCGGCATAGAACCACCACTCCCATGCAGCAAAGGTGCTGTCACCGGTCTGCTCGAATTTAAGGGCTTGCATCTCCTCAAGCTCACGACGCCCCAAAC
>JAQUZZ010000012.1 GCA_028691095.1 Alistipes sp.
TCGGTGAGGTTGGTCGGAAAGTTTTTCAATATCTTAATGTATTGGTAAACATAAAGATACAAAATTAAATCCAATTAAACAACTGATGATCAGTATTGTAAACCAAATATTTTTAAACAGACTCTCAGATAAATTTAGATGAAAAAACAGTACTTTCTTTTTTTGAGTTTCCTGTCTCTGTTGGGAGCTTGTGCGGAGGATCCGTATAATTCCTCCTCCTCGCTGACCGCAGAGGGCGAAGTGGCGTTGCAGTTGAACGCCGATGCCGGAAAGACGGGAATTGCAATCACAGGAGCAAGTGCCAAATCGGATGAATCGTCCGTGAGTGTAGATGACTTCTTGGTGCAGGTGCTCGATGCCAGTCAAAAAGTGGTGAAGAGTTGGCCTCGTTATGCTGATATGCCTGAGTCGGTTCGCTTGAATGTAGCTTCGTATACGATGAAGGCCTCGTATGGCAATCCGACCGCCGTGGGTTTTGATAAACCCTATTTTGTGGGAACCAAAGCGTTTACCGTCTCGGGACAGCAGGTGCTGCCGCTGAGTATGACTTGTGCATTGGGGAACAGCAAGGTGGCAGTGGTTTTCGGGGGTAACATCGCAACCGAATACACCGATTATTACGCAGAGGTGACCTCTTCGGGAAATGATCGCCAGAGCATTCTCTTTGCGAAAAACGAGACACGCGCAGCCTATTTCCCTGCCGGAGACCTGCAACTCACCATTTATATGGTGAATGCACAGAATCAGGTGCGGGTCTACAAACCAGCGACTGTGGCGGTGGAACCCAAAGATTTTATGACCTTGACCCTCGATTCCAAGAATGCGATGGGTAATTTGTCGTTGACTATTTCGACCGTTACGGATACCGAAGACAAGAGCGTGGAGGTTGAGATCCCCGGCTTTATGTTGCCTAAGGGGGCTCCGACCCTCAGCTACGACGGGTTTGCGGCCGAAACGGGCATCCTTGCCTATCCGGAAGCTGTGGCTCAAACGGCCAAAGCCAATCTTCGAGCTGACGGAGGAATAAAATCGTGCGAATTGACGGTGTCGCAGAATCTGAAAGATCTGGGATGGCCCGATGGTGTGGATCTGGCTACGATCTCCTCCGAAAATGCCACGCTCTTGAAGAATAAAGGCCTTGCATGGTTTGAGGGCATGAAGGGCGAGGTCTTCGCTTCGGTGGATTACAGCGGGGTGACTGCTTTGTTGGCGGCAGGAAGTGAGGCGACCAGTTACAGCTTCACGCTCAAAGTGACCGATACGTTCGATCAAGTGACCTCCAAGACGATGACCCTAACCGTTGAGCCTCCGGTGATGAGCGTTGCGGCCATTGCTGCTGGAAATGTGTGGGCGGCACGGGTTGAAAACGTGGTGGTGAACGTCACTGCGGGCGATCCGACGCGAGCAACCTTGCAATATAAGACCACGGGGGCTTGGATGGATTGCGTGGAGTCGGCACGTAACGTGAATGGTACGGCCGTAACGCTCTCCGTGAAGTCGCTGCCGGCCAGTGCTTCCGCCCAGACGGACATCACTTTCCGTGCAAAATATAACGCTCATACCTCCAATGAAGTCTCGACCTCTTTGGAACAAGCCGCACAGATCGGCAATAGCGGTTTTGAGCACTTTACGGCCTCTACGGTCACCTATAAGGCTTGGGCTTCTTCTTATACGCAACCTACCTACGCTCCCTCGGATGTTTCGGAGGCGCAGTGGTGGGCTTGTAACAATGCAAAATCGTGTAACAGTTCGATTGCTACCACGCCAGCCGCTCCCAACCGTAAATGTTTCCCGACGGTAAGCTACACCACCTCGGCAAAGAGTGGAGGTAAAGCTGCGCAGTTGGCGACGATCGGTCTGGACAACGGAGGAACGGCCAGTACGATTGCCGGAACCTCTTATGTGGGTGAGATGTGGATCGGAACCGAGGATGGCTCGGGCAATCGGGCCACCGAAGGACACGTCTTCGCTTCTCGTCCCTCGAAACTTCAATTCTACTGCAATTTTGACTCCTATGAGAGTGAGTCCTATCTGGTGTCGATTCAGGTGAAAGATGCCAGCGGTAATACGATCGGTAGTGCCGAATCCTCGGAGAATGCCTCGACCTCTTCGCAATGGGTACTGAAGAGCGTGGATATTACCTACACCAACTCTACGGCCAAGGCGGCTAAAATCTTGATGACCATCAAGGCCTCCACCGGTAGTGGTAAGAAACTCAATCGAACCATCGAAATGGCTGGAACCAACTACGACGGGGTCTGCTATGGTTCTTGCTTGAAAATAGATGATATGGCTCTGCTTTATGAGTAGAATTTTTTAATTGGAATAAAATAAAAATCACATAAGATGAAACGTTTCTTTTCAATCGTAGCCTTAGCTGCCTTGTTGTTCTCCGCCTGCAAAGACGAGAAATTTGATAATGGAGACAACGAGAAGGCTGGAAGTGGAGTATTATCGCTGAAATTAACCCCCTCGGGAGCCTTTGTAGATCCGGGTTCTAAGGCCGGAGAGGAGGTCGATGTAAAGGATTTTGTAGTGGTCATTGCCAACGCAGAGAGCGGTGCGGTAGCCTTTACCTCAAAGTATAGTGAGTTCCCGAATGTGCTCTCCTTGCCGAAAGGTTCCTATAAAATCACGGCCAGTTCGCCCGGTGTATTACCGGCAGCCTTTGACCAGCCTATCTATAAGGGTGGCCAGAGTTTCTCAGTAGAAGCCTCGAAGCTTTCAACCTTGAACGTGGTCTGCACCTTGAGCAACATGAAGGTGACGATTGATCTGACCGATCAGTTCTTAGCCGAGATGACCGATTTTGAGGTGGTGGTTTCGACGCCCAGTGGAGCTCAGTTGGTATTCGATAGCAGCAACATTGGTGCTGCGGGGTATTTTGAGGTGGCTCCGTTGACCATTCACGTTTCCGGTAAACGGAAGGCGGATAACTCGGAGATCTCGCAGACGGCTACTCTGACGGAGGTTGCCGCGCAGGATTATCATCAGATTTCGATGAATGCGGTGGAGACCGGTAATACGCAGTTGGGTATTACGATTGATGCCACGACGAACAACAAAGAGACCACGATCGTAATCCCCGGAGAGGATGAGGAAGCGGCCACCACTCCGACAATTACGGGGGATGGCATCGAATCTCCGTTGACGGTGAGCGATGCGGAGGCCTCGACGAAGAGTGCTTCGGTGGTAGCTGCTACGCCTGATAGTAAAATTGCAAAACTGAAGCTTGAGTTTGACTCTCCCGCCCTTACCGAAGCCGTGTTGACGAGTGCCGGGTTGGCAAAGACGATGGATTTGGCTCATATCACCTCCGGATCGGCACAAGAGACCGCTCTGAAAAATTTAGGATTGCTGGGAACCTCGGGTTCGGCAGCGATCCTCGACCAGACAACCTATACCATGACCGTCGGGGCTGCGTTGTTGGCCATGTTGCCTTCGAGCGATGCGGGTACGGTCAACCACAACTTTATTCTTACGGTGACCGACGCCAATGGTTATTCGACCTCCAAGATCATGACCATTGCTCGCGTGAAAGCGGCTGCAGCCACACCGACGATCACAGGAGATGGAGTGGGTACCATTCTTGAGATCTCCGATGAGCAGGCAGGAAATAGCCCTACCGTGAACGTCGTGGTTACAACGCCCCAGAGTACCATCTCGGAGTTGTGGGTTGAGTTAGACTCACCGGCTTTGGATGATGCTACGTTAGCTGCCGTAGGACTGCCCCGTAAGTTCGACCTTGCGAATCTGGAAGCGGGATCGGAACTGGAGACCTTCATGCGGGAATCGTTGCATTTGATTCCGGCCGATGGATCTTCCATCAAGACACTGGATACTTATACCTTCTCGGTGGGATCCTTTATGGGGTTATTGACTTCGGATCCGGAGGAGATCGGTTTAGACCCCGGAAATTATGTAGATCACAAGTTCCATGTGACGGTGAAAGCTGCCAATGGACAGGAGAAGACCGAAACATTGACCGTTAGACGTAAGATAGAATAACTTATTTTGCCCGATGGGGGAGGAGTTTCGATGTGTGTTGACGGATGTGAACGGCGCAGGATCTCTGCCTCAGGGCGATGAAATAGAATCCATAGCACACGGTGCTTAAAGAGAAAAATTATGAAATTCATGAATAAGATAGCTTTGTGTGTCGGTGTCTTGCTTGCAGGAGGGTTGGCTTCTTGTAGTAGTGAGGGAGACATTGACAGAGGAAGCGGAGAGGGGAACGGAAACGGTTATGTGGAGGTGAGCCTCAAGAGCGATCCTTTGGCCGTGGAGGTTTCGGGCTCCAAAGCGGAGGTAGATCCGACCTACCGGGTCGATTTTGTCGATCAAAACGGCAATATCGCCAAAAGCATTGCCGATCACAAGCAGATCACCGAACCGATCGCCTTGCGCGCAGGCAGCTATACCGTGAAGGCGTATGGTGAGAACGAGAGTACCGATGCGGGATTTGAAACCCCTTACTATGCCGGTGAGGCTACCGCAACCGTCAAATCGGGAGCTTCGACCGTGGTAGAGATCGTTTGTAACTTGGCGAACGTCAAAGTGTCGGTCTCTTATGCGGCGAATATCAAAGATAACTTCACCGAGTATGCGGTGACCGTAACCAACGAAGACAAAGGCAGCTTGATCTTCGAGGAGAACGAGAATCGGGCAGGTTACCTGAAGTGCACCGGAACCTTGGTGTGGAAACTGAATCTGCGCAACAAAAACGGAACCTCCTATGAATTGACGCAAAAGATTCCGAATGTAAAGCCGCGTCAGCATTACAATCTGGCCTTTAGTATCAACGAGAGTGCCGATCCGAACGAGGGTGGTGTGACGACAACCATTACGGTGGATAAGACGACCAACGACCATAATCACAGCATGGATGTGGTGCTCAATCCGAAGAACAAACCACAGGTTGTGGGAACCGGATTTGATATTGACCAAACCTTTGCCGTAACCCAAGGCACAGCGACGACTTGTGAGATGAGTTTGTTGGCTGAGGCCAAGGTGAGCGATATTCAGTTGTCTCACAGCTCTGCCTACCTCTCTTCGCTGGGTATTCCCACGGAGGTGAGTCTGGTGAGCGTGGATGCCACGACCGAGGCGACCATTCGAGCCAAGGGAATTACCTGGACGACCCCGGTGAGTGATGCCATGTTGGTGAAACTCAATTTCGGGACGCTACTCTCGGCGTTGCCGTTGGGGGATTATGCGTTCAATCTGTTGATCGTGGATACGCAGAATCAGCGCGTGAACAAGACCTTGAATGTCACTGTGGCTCCTGATGTGGATGTAACCACGTTGGATGCAACCGATATTTGGGCTAAATTTGCAACCGTGAATGCGAAGTGGAACTCGGTGTCGCAACCAGAGGGCGTTACGTTCGCCTACAAGAAGACCAGTGATGCACAGTGGACGACGCTTGCCACCTCTGCCGTTACGGTTTCCGCAGCCAATGCCACCTTCTCCGCAACCTTGACGGGTCTGGAACCCGCCACTGCATATCAGGTGAAGGCGGTTACCTCGACGCAGGATAATGCTACGGCCAAGAGCTTCACGACACAGAGTGCCTCGCAGTTGGAGAATATGAATCTGGAGAGCTGGACTTCCAAATATGTGCCCGCGGGTCCTTGGTGTTCGGGAAATAACTCTTTTGTGAAGATGACCTCCAAGGAGACCACGACCGTTGCAACCACCGGAGGTGTTTCGGCGAAGTTGCAGGCGAAAGCCGCAGTCGGTATGTTTGCCGCAGGTAACCTCTTTACGGGAGGAAACTTCGCCATCGTGGGAACAAGCGGAGGTGAGATGGACTTTGGTGTCGCCTACACCGATCGTCCGACTTCGTTGAGTGGCTATTACAACTACACGCCCGGGTCGGTGGATTATGCAGCCGATGCGTACAGTAGCATGAAGGGGCAGAGTGATATTTGTCAGATCTATGTGTTGTTGGCCGATTGGGATCAACCGTTCCATATCAATACCACCACCTCGACCTTGATTGATGTCAACGACACCCACATCATTGCTTACGGTCAGTTATCCAACAATCAGTCGACCAACGGATGGTCAACGTTCAACATTCCGTTAGAGTATCGCAGTTCGCGTACTCCGAAGTATGCCTTGATTGTGGCGACGACCAGCAAGTACGGCGACTACTTTACCGGTAGTACGGGAAGTGTGCTGTATGTCGATGAATTGAGCTTCGGTTTCGAGGCTCCGGTTACTTGGAAGCAATAGCGAATCGAGTCGATCAGGCGATTTCGGACACGACAGAGGAAGGAACCTGTGAGGCTATGCCGTAATTTTAAATGCTATGGTTACAGAACCATAAGAAAATAAGTAGCACTATGTGCTTATGATACATACACCCAAACGCATTCTTCTTGCGATCCTGTTGCTCATGTGCTCCGTTGCACATGGGCAACGGTTTGATCGGGGGATTCATAAACAGGTCTTTGTTCCGAAGGGGCAGTGGTTGACCGGAGGAAATTTTTCCTATGCCGAATTGGGCATGGAGGATTATAAATTTCTTATTTTGGACGACATGAAGGGAGATGGATATTCCCTGAGTGTTAGTCCGTTCTTGGGCTATTTTGTGGGTAATAACACCGCAATAGGGGTGCGATTTGCCTATCAACGCTCCTTGGTGCGGGTCAACAATGTCAATCTGGGTTTGGGCGATGATTTGAGCTTTGAGATTAAGGATTATTATAATCTTCAGCACGTCTACTACGGAACCTTGATGATGCGCAACTACATCAACATCGGAAATAGTAAGCGATTCGGCCTGTTCAACGAGGTGCGTTTGACGGCCGGAGGCGGACAGGGAAAGAGTCTCTCGGGAAGGGGCGAAACCTTGTCAGGAACCTATCAGGAGGTCTATGAGTTTCAGATCGGTTTAGCTCCGGGTTTGGCGGCTTTTATCACCAACGAGGTGGCCATTGAGGCCTCGATTGGTGTACTTGGATTCAAGTATAAGAAGGTTAATCAATTAACAGATCAGACCTACAAGGGAAGTTACACCACCAGTTCGGCCAGTTTCAAGATCAACATCTTCTCCGTGAGTTTGGGTGTGGCCTTCTACTTGCCGACCATCAATCCCCATGTCGGACGACGTGTGGGCAATATGTTCAGAGATAAGGATCATCGTAAAGAATGAGAAGAGGAGTGCAACGATTGTTTCGTAGTGTAGGGCTATCCATGGGTCTGCTGCTGTGCAGCTGTATTACCAACGATATTCCTTATCCCGATTTGGTGGCCTCGATTACGGAGTTGGAGGTCATAGGACAGATCGGAACGACCGATATTAATAACGCAGCAAGGGAGGTGACCGTGGAGCTCTCCGATACGGTGGATCTCAAGCAAGTCATACTGAGTAAATTCTCGATCAGCGACTATGCCACCTCGGAGCCGGATCTCAAATTGGGGGACACGATGGATTTGACCCACACCCAATATGTGACCCTGAAGATTCATGACAGTTTTATCTGGCAACTCAAGGGGAATCAAACCATACAGCGGAGTATTGTAGTGGATAATCAGGTGGGAGAGGCGATCTTTGATGCCGTCAATAAACTGGCGTTGGTCAACGTGATTCAGAGTCAGCCGCGCGAACAGATTCAGGTGCGAAGTATGCAGTTGGGGCCCTCCAATTCGACCATTTTGCCGGATCCGACCCGGATCCACGACTTCTCGACGCCACAGACCTTCATTGTCCGCTATCGCGATGTGATTGAAGAGTGGACGGTGCGCGTGATGCACACCGACGCCAATGTGGTGACCGGAGAGTCGAATCCTTGGGCTAAATTCGCCTATTTGTATGGGTCGTATGTGGTGTCGCTTGGGGAGCCAACCTTTGAGTACCGCAAGAAAGGCACGGAGGCGTGGACGAGTGTCGCGCTGGATCGAATTCAAATTTCGGGAACCAGCTTCTCCTCGAAGGTCACCGGACTGGAAGCCCAGACCGAATATGAGTATCGTGCCGTGGCCGGATCGACCAAGGGAAGTACGCTCAGTTTTACCACTGAGGCCATGACACCGATTCCCAATCTGAATTTTGACACTTGGTGCCAGGTGGGTAAATCATGGTTTCCTAATGCCGATCTGACGGACGAGAACTACTGGTGGGATTCGGGAAACAAAGGAGCCAATTCGCTCTCAGAGAAGAATCCTACGGCTCCGGAAGATGGCGTGGTGGTGAAGGGGCGGGCGGCCAAACTCGCCTCAACCAAGGTGCTCTCGGTCTTTGCGGCTGGCAGTGTCTACTTGGGTTACTTCAAGAAGGTGATCGGCTTGGGCGCTGAGATCTCGATGGGGCGTCCCTATACCGCACGTCCTACGCGGTTGAAAGGGTACTACAATTACCATTCGGGGGTAGTGGATAAGACTAAAACGCCCTATGAGAGTCTGATCGGAACCCAGGATAGCTGTCATATTTATTTCTTGCTCTCCGATGCACGTGAACCCTACACGGTGAACACCACGACGCAACAGTTTATCGACTTGAAGAACGACCCGAATATTGTGGCGCTCGGAGAGTTGAAGACCTCGGTCTCCACGTCCGGTTATCAACCCTTTACCATGACGTTGAATTATCGCAGTTTGACGCGTATTCCTCGATATGTGTTGATCGTGGCCAGTGCCAGCAAATACGGAGATTACTTTACGGGAAGTACCGAGAGTGTACTCTACCTGGATGAATTCACCTTGGATTTCGAGGAGTAAATTCCATAAAGGATAAGGATAAAGGATAAGGAAACCCCGCTGGGGTGTCTTCAGAAGTGAACGCAATGAGAGGCTCTCCCTGAGGAGGGCCTCTCATTGCGTCCTGGTGTTTAAGAAGGGGGGTTGAATGCCGTTCATCCATTCAAATCGCGTCTTAAGTCCCCAGCGGTTGGGTTCGGGAAAGAGGGTGAATAAGGGTTCGCAAGCGGTTCAGACAATCATCTTACGATAGACCTTGGTAAGGTTCATTATTTTCTGGGATAGAAGTGTGATAAATCGATACTTTTCTCTATATTTGTATAGCTTGATAAGGTAATTTGGAGCTCAAATGCAAAGCTGTTACCGACGGTGTGTAAGAAATGGAGTGGTAGCCTATCGTGTGGCAGCCGAGAGCCTCCTTGGAGAACGATGCGGAAGGGGCATGACAGCGTGATGTACGAAACTGATCCCCAAGAATTCTTGAGCTCTTTTGTCACAGTATGTGTATAATATACATATTTTTGTTGATTTCCAATAAAACGCACGCTGTGTTTAGATCTATAAAGAGAGAACCACCGGCTTTTTGCAAATTATCAGCTATTTTTGATGAAAATGAAGCAGAAAATGGAATCAATGCAGGCAGACAGAACTTGGGGTTCACAAATAAAACGGATCACGCTTTCTTGGATCGTGGTTTGGATGGTGGCGTGCATGGGATTCATGCAGGAAGCGGTGGGGGCTACTTCGCCCAAGGTGAAAGTCTTAGGCGATCGTTTTTTCCCACCCTATGAATTCATAAACGAAGAGGGGAAGCCCGAAGGATTCAATGTGGAGTTGCTGGAGGCCGTGATGAAGTCTGTGAACTTGGAGTATGAATTACAGTTGGGAAGTTGGCCGGAGGCGATGCAACAAGTTCAGACCCATCAGGGGGATATGTTGACCGGATTGATCTATGGGGCACATCGAGATCATAGTTTTCTCTTCAGCAGTCCTTATAGCTATATCTATCTGCACGTGGTGGTTCGCAAGGAGAGTCCGATTCGCACTTGGCAGGATCTACAAGGGAAAGAAGTGTTGTGTCAGACGGGGGATATTGTCAATGATTTGTTGCGAGAGCGCGGGTTTACCGAAGACCAACAAATTCGGGTGGACAATGTGGTCGATGCGTTGCGTTTGCTCTCTCAGGGAGCCCATGATGCAGCGATTTTCAATGGACAGCAAGCACGTTATGTGATTCGCAACTATCATTTGAAAAATTTGGAAGTCATCCCTCTGAATGTGAATCCGATGCCTTACAGCTTCGCCACCTATCAGGGAAATGACTCCTTGCTTCAGACCTTGAATCGAGGATTGACCATCGTGCGTGGCAATGGCGAATACGATCGGATCTACAACAAATGGTTTGGTACGTTGAACTCGTCCAATGTGGCGCTATGGCTTTATTGGGTAGGAGGTGGAATCGGGGTGCTGTTGTTGTTGGCTCTCTTGTTTATCGTGGTGTTGCGGCGACAAATCGCGCGCGCAACGCAGACTCTGGAACAGAGTCGTCGGGAGTTGAGTTTGGCTCTGCATGCAGGGGATGTCTCGGTGTGGCGTTATGATTTTGATTCCGATCGGTTTGTAGCGCTACAAGGTGATATTTTGCTGCATGACGGGAAGTCGATGGAGGAGTTCTGCGCCCACATGTACAAGGAAGATCGTCTGCTGTTTGAAAACGTGATTCAACGCCTCAAGGAGGGAGCGGGGCATGAAACCCTGAGTATTCGTTATCAAGATAAAGAGACAAAGGGTTGTCGTTATATTCGTAAAGAGATCATTCCCCTGAGAAATGAGGAAGGTCGGTTGGTGGCGTTGATTGGGACGCATAAAGATTGCACGGAGCAGATGCTGGCAGCCCAACGGATGGAGGAGGCCATGACCAAATACAGTACGGTGTTTCATGCCGCATCCATCGGATTGGAATATTATGACCAAAACGGCATTTTGATCGATATTAACGATACAGCACTCCATCTCTATGGCTTGCCGTCACGTGAGAAGGTCTTAAACCATCATCTTGCTTTGGAACAAGACCCGAATTATACCGGTCGAGTGAACCTTGCCGAATTGACCCATGAGATCAAGTATAGTTTTGAGTATGATTTCGACCTTTGGCATACCGTGAAGGGGTGTGAGAACCTGAGTTGCAAAGAGGGGGAATGTCGGATGGAGAATCGAATCACCCCTTTGTTTCACGACGGAAAGCTCACGGGTGTCATTATTACCTCGCAAGATATTACGGAAAACTATCGGTATCAATGTGAATTGGAACTGCTGAGTGCCCAGTTGAAGATGGTGCTGGAGTCGGGTCAGATTCAAGGGTGGATCTATGATCCTAACACGCACACCTTCCAAACGATCGGCCAGCATAAGGGTGGATCTTTCTCCTCGGCCGAGTCCCATTTCTGTTCGATTCCCACGGAGGATCGGGAGGTGTTGGAGGCGTTGATGTCGGATCTGTTGGAGGGAAGAAGGTCGAAAGGGGTGATTACGGTGCGACACTACATCGATGGGATGGTGCGATATTGTCAGGCTCACATGTTGCCGGTTTGGGAGGATGGTAAGATTACTAAATTGACGGGAACCTATCGTGAAGTGACCGAGTCGGTGAGACAACAGCAACAGATCGAAGAGGTGCGTAATAATCTGTTGTTTGCCTTGCAAGCAGGAAAGTTGATTTCGTGGATCTATCGCCCGAAGGAACAACGTTTCTATATCTTAGGCGGAGAGGGCGCAAAACAATCCCAGATCAGCTTGATGGAGATGTATATAGCTATGCCCGTGGAGGATGCAGCCAAACATTTGCAGTGTTTGAATGAGATCGAGGAGGGGAAAAAAGAGACCGAATCGTTAATCCTTCGTTATCACAAGGGCGATGCCTACCAATATTGTGAGATCAGCCTGATGGCCGTGCAACGCGATGGACGATTGAGTCATATCGTGGGTGTACAACGCGATATTACACGGAATTATCAATATCGTCGTTCGTTGGAGGAGAATCAGTTGAAGATTGATTTGGCCATTCGGAGTGGGGATTTGGTATTATGGGATTATGATTGTACAAGCCATCTCTATACCACCAAATATGATCCGTTGATTCCGGACGGAGAACCGTGTGCCTTGGATCGGTATATCGCTTTTACGCATCCCGATGATGTGGCGATTCTCAAAGAGATGAATGCTTTGATGAATGAGGGGTGTGATGAGGAGTTCTGTCGAGAGTTCCGTTTAAAATTACAGGGGATTGCAGCTTGGCAATATATGGTTTTGACGGGAACCCCGTTGGAGCGAGACGGGCAGGGTCGCGTCATCCGTTATACCGGTTTGCGTCGCAATGACACCCGTTGGCGCCAGATCACCTTGGAGTTGGAGGAGAGTAAGAAAAAAATGGATCTGGCCCTTAAGCACGATCGAAGTCTGTTGTGGGAGTATGATTGTGAAACACGTCTTTTTATCACGGCATCAAAGGATAGTGAGTATCGGGATCAGGCTGTGACCGAGGAGCAATATCTACAATTCGTCCATCCCGAAGATGTGCCTGCTTTTGCTAAGGTTGCGGATGTCATGCATCGTCGAGAGAATCTGCCGATGGAGGTGGAGGGGCGCATTCGACTGCATGCGGATGACCCTTGGATGTATGTGTCGATTACAGGGATTCCGTTTGCCTATGACGATCAGGGTCGAGTGTGCCGATATATCGGAATCCGCAAGGATAATACCTCATGGAAGAAGTTGACGG
>JAQUZZ010000276.1 GCA_028691095.1 Alistipes sp.
GGTCGATGCCTCGGGTCGGATTGATAGAAAAACCCCAATTCATCATAATGCGTGATTGTGAGCACTCTGTGCTATTGGTTGTGGATAAAACGGGTCGGATATGCCGACGCTTTTGGATTATTGGTTGAGGAGTTGCGCCACCTGGTGTGCCACGGCCATGCCTTCGTTGAGCGATTCCCCGATATTCTTCGGGGCAGTGACGGTGCCGGCATAGAAGATGCGTTCGGCTCCGGAGTTGAGATTGCCGGTAAATTGATCGACCGGACGCAGAAAACTACTCGGGTAGAGTTCGACGCCACCGCAACGTTGCCACCGTTCGTTGCTTGCCCCGGCCTTCATGCCGACAATCAGGATCAGCATATCGACGCTCATCTTCAGCGGTCGTCCGATCAGGGTGTCCTCGGCCTTGATTTGGATCCGATGGTCGATCGTCTGACTCGCCTCCGAGATCCGACCCCGCACAAAATGGATGTTGAACTCCTGCTGTGCCTGACGATAGAGCTCCTCATAGCCCGGGCCGAACATACGCATATCCATATAGAAGCTGAAGATTTCGGCCTCCGGTAGAGCTTGTTTCATCTCGATCGCCTGTTTGACCCCGGTGATGCAGCACACCCGTGAGCAGTGACGTTGATTCACCTTCTCGTCGCGTGAGCCCACGCAGTGGAGAAAGGCGATGGTACGCGGGGTTTTCCCCTCTTTGGTGTGAATGCAACCCTCTTCGCGGAACATCCGTTCAATATCGACCGTCGTGTAGACATTGTCGTAGATCTGGTAGCCGTACTCCTCTTTGAGCTCCGCGGGAAACAGGTCGAAGCCCGAGGCGATGATTACCGCATCGGCATCTACACGCGAACCGTCGGAGAGGGTGACACCCCGACCTTCCGGTTCGATCTGTTGCACTTCGCGCGAGGTGAGGATCTCGGCTTGGGAGTCCGCAACCTTGCGGGTGAGGGTTCCTAATACCTCCTGAGCCGGAGTCATGGTCGGAAAGAGCCGATCCCACTTTGTGAGTTTTCCCCCGATCTGAGCCTCTTTTTCGATGATTACGGGGTGAATGCCCATTTGACTTAAGCTGATGGCGCTCTGCATACCCGCTACGCCGCCGCCGATGATAATCACTCGCTTCATATAGGATTGTGTCTTCTTTGGGTTTGTCTGTACTTGTGTGCTTGGTTTGGCCTACTCGGATCGTGTGGCCAGAACCGATGAAGAGTGGTGGGTGTAAAACCGTTTCTTAGAGAAGTACCGGTTTGGTGTAGCATCCGATGGGTGTCTCGGCAGGGCGTCCGATATACTTGCCGTCTTTCCCTAAATATTTGGCCGCCGGATCGTAGGCGATGCCCATCTTGTCCAGAAGCGGTTCGACCGCAACTTGATGCATCTGCATTCCCAGATCCCACGGATCGTAGCCCAACACCAGTCCGGCCAACTCTTCGTAGGTGAGAACCGGAATCCCTTGGTTGTTCTCTCCGTAGAAACGCCCCTCCATCTGGGCAATGGTATATTGCCATTTGTCCAAGAACATGGCGCACCCGGGACAGTTGGCCAAGATAAAGTCGGGTTTGTAGGGCGCCATCGACTCCAATTTCTTCTTGGAGTTGGCCACCGAGGAGCCTCGATTGGCCATCACCAGATAGTTACGGAAGCCGAAACCACAGCAGTGTCTCCGCTCCGGGTAGTCAATCACCTCTCCGCCCCATGCCTCGATCATGCCGGCCAACACATAGGGAAACTCCGAACCGCCAATTCCGGCCTTGGGAAAAATCTTGGCATAGTGGCATCCGATATGCTCAACCCCGCGCAGCGGTTTTCCGGTCTCGACGTTGATCAAACGATGTTTGGCTTGAGCTGCGATTTGCTCCCGATGGTGGAAGATAATATCGGAGGTGTGAGCCAGGTTTTTCGGTTTTTTAAATTCGCGCCCTGTGGCTTTATAGAGGTAGTCGCGTGCCTGCTCCTCCATCTCGGGAAAGTCGTGCCAGATCTCCAACGCCTCGGAGTAGATGCCGAAGGAGGTGATGCAGGAGGAGACAAAATTCTCATAGCCGTTCTCGGACATCAGAGAGAATTGTCGCGCTACGACGGTCATGATGGTCTCCACGGGGACAATATCGGAGTGATAGCCGATTCCCGTGCAAGAGGTGTGACGCGGCTCTTCGCAAATATCACGGTGCAGGTCGTTGCGCAGTATGTTGAGGAAGGCGGCCTCTGAACCGGGGAAAAAATTCTGACGGATGCAACTGCGGGCATAGAAATAGTGGTCGTCCGCAATCTCTTTTTGATACTCTTTCCAGGCTTTTTTCATGGCTATGGGGTTGAATCGCGCGATAAACTTTAATGAATCAAAAAAATGGAGCTCCGTGGCTCTGGGTTCAGCAACGATGCGGAGTGCCGCATTCCAAATGCAGGGATCGCACGGCGACCGAATCGGAGAAGCCCCTTGGTGTGCTGCTCTTATCCCAAAACGGGCGAAGAGGGCAACACGATAGCACCGCAGGGGTGCGGGTGGATCATTTGTCGGAGTGGGTTCCGTTGTTGGCCGTGAAGACCTCCTTGAAATATCGATCGTCGGCTCCGTCGAAGCCCATTTCCCGTGCTTTCTGCTCCGAACACGTCTCGATGTGCTCCAGAAAACGCATTCCTCCGGTTACCTCAAAGATCCGATGCATCTCTTCCATGCTGCGATCGTCGATTTTGCGTCCGGCTCCGGGGCCTACTTTTCCATAG
>JAQUZZ010000013.1 GCA_028691095.1 Alistipes sp.
GATCGACGATGAACTGGAAGAGATAGCCGCACGCTATTTCCATCGCAGCGGACTCTCCGACCGCATTTTTCCCCATATCGGATCGGCTCTGGAGATTGCCCCCTCGTTGGGCACCTTCGATCTGATCTTCATCGACGGCGACAAACGGGAGTACCCCGCCTATTATGAGATGGCCATGAACCATCTGACCCACCGTGGCAGCTATCTGCTGGCCGACAACATTCTGTGGTACGGCAAGGTGGCCGCACCGATTGCCTCCAACGACCATCACACGGCCGCCATCGTCGCCTTCAACGATCGGGTGTGCCACGACCCACGGGTGGAGAATGTGATCCTGCCGCTACGCGACGGCTTGAACCTGATGCGGGTCAAATAACGCCCTGTATCCTTCGCGCCAAATACAGAGAGGCGGGCTCCATGGAGCCCGCCTCTCTGTATTACATCGATCCGCTTTCTTACAGTTTCATCGCATCCAGTTCGGCAATGTTTTTCTCAATCTCTTGATCCGAGAGGGAGTAATTCAATAGATCGCCGGCCAAGAATTTGTCGTATGAGGCCATGTCGATCAAGCCGTGTCCCGACAGATTGAAGAGAATCACCTTCGACTCACCACTCTCCTTGCAACGATTGGCCTCACGAATGGTGGCTGCAATCGCATGGCACGACTCCGGAGCCGGAATAATACCCTCGCTCTGGGCAAAGAGACACCCTGCCTCAAAGCTCTCCAACTGTGGAATATCGACCGCCTCCATCATGTGATCCTTCAGCAACTGCGACACGATGGTTCCGGCACCGTGATAACGCAACCCTCCGGCATGAATGTTGGCCGGTGCAAAGTTGTGTCCCAACGTAAACATCGGCAACAAGGGGGTGTATCCCGCCTCGTCTCCAAAGTCATAACGGAACACACCGCGCGTCAACTTCGGACAAGAGGCCGGCTCTGCCGCAATGAAGCGGGTTTTGCGACCCTCCTTGATGTTGTGGCGCATAAAGGGGAAGGAGATACCTCCGAAGTTGGAACCGCCTCCGAAACAGCCGATCACCATATCGGGATACTCACCGGCCATTGCCATCTGTTTCTCTGCCTCCTGACCGATGATCGTCTGGTGCAGGGTGACGTGGTTCAAAACCGAACCCAAGGTGTATTTGCAGTTGGGAGTGTTCATCGCCAACTCAATAGCCTCCGAAATCGCCGTTCCCAGCGAACCCTGATGGTTGGGGTGCTCGGTCAGGATCTTCCGTCCGGCCTTGGTGGACATGGAGGGAGAGGCCGTAACCTGTGCGCCAAAGGTCTGCATGATCGACCGACGATAGGGTTTCTGCTCATAGCTGATCTTGACCATATAGACAGCCAACTCCAAGCCGAAAGCCTTTGCGGCATAGGAGAGCGCTGCACCCCACTGTCCGGCTCCGGTCTCGGTTGTGATGTTGGTCACACCCTGCTGTTTGCAGAAGTAAGCCTGTGCCAACGCGGAGTTGAGTTTGTGTGAACCCACCGGACTCACACTCTCATTCTTGAAGTAGATGTGCGCCGGCGTACCCAAGGCTTTTTCCAGATCGTAGGCACGCACCAAGGGCGTACAACGATAGTTCTTATACTGCTCGCGTACCGCCTCGGGAATGTCGATCCAGGCGTCGGTACGGTTCATCTCCTGTTTCGCCAACTCCTCGGCAAAAATCGGATAGAGGTCCTGAGCCGTAAGCGGCTGCTTGGTTTGGGGATTGAGGGGCAACAAGGGTTTGTTCTCCATGTCGGCCACAATGTTATACCATTGGGTCGGAATCTCGGTTTCGGGGAGAATAAAGCGTTTCAGTTTTGTACTCATGATGCAGTTATTTTTTTGAATTAAACGATTTGTCAAAAGTCTCCTATACTTGCCCCTTCCTATCCATCAACGACTTGAAGAGTAACAGGTTGGCGGCATCTCCGTGCGCTATCCCTTGTGCAGAACTTCCGCGAAGTTCATACAAAAAGGCTGTCGTGAGAGCGACAGCCTTTTGCATAGATCTACGGAATACTCCTTTGCACAGCCAAGCTACTCACGAACGGTTTTTCGAGAGCGCCACCACCATGCTTTATTTAGAAGGGAGAGTTTCATGCTACTGCTTGGGTGAACCCGGTCGTTTCGATCGCTCTGCAACGCTTCGTGCGCTACCGACCCTCGAACTCGAACCGATTCGATGCAAATATACAAAAAATCCACGTTGGTATGCCCCAACTCCAAATATTTTTCTAATTTTGAATGAATTTTCTCGATCATCTCTCCTTTTCGCTGCAACCACACACGACAGATCGACCACAATCACAAACAACCCAACCCATCCTCATCAAGCATACGCGGAGGATGAAATCCTTTAATTGAACCGAAATGATGATACGTAAATTGGTATTTGCACTGGCGCTCTATTGCTTGGGAGCAGGAACCATGCAGGCCGCGTCGGTAGACACCCTGAAGGTCAACAGCCCTTCTATGCACAAGAAGATTCAAGTTTTAGCCATTGTTCCGGACGGTGCACGCAAGCCGGTGGCCAAAGACACCCTCTTCCCCGTGCTCTATCTTCTCCATGGCCACAGCGGAGATGCCGGAAGCTGGCTCTCCATTCAACCCAACCTCCCCGCAATGGCCGAACAAGCCGGAGTGATCGTCGTGTGTCCCGATGCCCAGAATAGTTGGTACATGGATAGCCCCATCGACTCGACGGTGCGTTACGAAACCTTTGTATCCAAGGAGTTGATGGAGTACATCGACCGCCACTACCCCACCCGAGCCGATCGTTCGGGACGCGCAATCTCAGGATTGAGCATGGGAGGCCATGGAGCCTACTGGTTGGCTCTCCGACACAAAGATCGCTATGGAGCCGCAGGTACCACCAGCGGAGGCGTCGATTTCACACCCTTCCCCAACAACTGGAATCTGCCCGACCTCTTGGGTGATATCAACACCTATCCCGACCATTGGAAGAATTTCACGGTCATCAACCAGTTGGATCGCATCAGCAACGGCGATTTGGCACTCATCATCGACTGTGGCTACGACGACTTCTTCTTTGAGGTCAACCGCAATCTGCACGACCAGTTGCGCGCCCGCGGCATCGACCACGACTACATTGTACGCCCCGGGGCACACAATGTTCCCTATTGGAATAACGCGTTGGATTATCAATGGGTCTTCTTCAATCGGTTCTTCCGTCGGGCGCAATAGTCGCCCCACAGCGAGAACGGAAAGCCGTATGCACAACAACGGGTCGCAGCATCAAGATGCTGCGACCCGTTGTTATTCTTTCATCCCCACACTTAGGAGGCGGTAAAGGTAAAGAAGTAGTTCATAAAGAAGTTCCACAGGGTCACGATACCGATGGCGATCAGTTTCGAGAGATAGAAATTGAGCTTCGCCTTGTCGTTCAGCAGGTAGATAATCAAGTTATTCAAGATTAGCCCAATGGCTGCAATCCCGATAAACTGGATATACTGCTGCGCCACCTCCGGGTCTTTGCTATGGAAAGTCCAGATGCGATTGAGCAGATAATTGGTCGAAGCAGCCACGATGAATCCGATGGAGTTCGAGAGATACTTGTTGAGTCGCAGCTTCTCCTTGCACAAATAGGTCGTTGCAAAATCGACCACCAAGCCCGATCCGCCAACCACACAGAACTTTATAAATTGTAGAATCATAATTTTCAAACTTAAGTACAGCGTGTATTTAACGTGAGCAATCCACACATTGGCATATCATCATACCTATACCGTGAGCAAAGAGCTCCATCATTCGTTGAGATTCTTCGTACAACGTGTATTCTCAACGCAAAAAACACCCGTTTATTCTTTCACCACCTTCACTTTGACCGTCTTGCCATTAAACCACGTCGAAACGGGCTGATTCTGAAGGGTAAATCCCACCTGAAACGTTCGTTCGGTCAATGCGGGAACCACAAAGCGAGTCGCACCGCTCCACGTGCCGTAAGCAGGCAACGTACCGGATAAGAGCAACGGATATTTATGCGTCGGCTCGCTGCGGTGTCGCCATACCATACTCAACACCGTCGAATCCCCATCCAAGTGGTAGGTATAGGGGTAGGGATTGTGCAAGGTGAGGCGCAGAGCCAACGTATCGCCCGGACGCACCTCAGAGGGCAAGGGATCGAACTCCGCCTCGATTTGGCGAACCGGAATAAACGAATCGACCACAATATACCCAAACGACTTCCCGTTGGCCAACGTCGTGGAGTGCATCCCGGGCACACTGTCCCACACCTGCATCAACACGCGTTGTCCGGCCATGCGACGATCCTCCTCCATCATCTCATACTGACTGGTGCGATAGTAGATGGAGGGTTGCGCATAGGCCCAACCTCCGGTGTAGAAGAGGTATTTCGCGGCATCGGTATAGGTGCCGTCGAAGATCACGGGAGCGCCTCCCGCCTCTTGGGCAATCTGCTGATAGGAGGCTTGGTTATCAAAGATCTCAAAATGGAGTCCCAGAGGATTGAAAATCATCTCCACACGAACCAAAGCCACCAAACCGACGGTAATCCAGCCCACGCGAACCCCATAGCGACGGAGCCGCTCATGCGACCGCATCATCGGGAAGAGCACGGCAATCACACCAAAGGTTGCCGGAATCTCCCATTGCGGCTGCACGTACCCTTTGGCCGTAGAGCAGAGGAAGAAGAGGATGAAACCCATCGAAATGCAGTTCAAGGCTCGCAGCACCGGTTCCTGAGCCCGCGTACGCCACCACCCCCACACGAAGAGAGGGAAGAGCAGCGGATTGAAAATCGCAAAGAGATTCAGAAGATATTCCACCACGAAGGAGAGCTCAAAATCACGGGTTCGGCCATCCAGATGGTATCGGAACGAGACCCAGTCGTGCTGGTACTGCCATCCCAAGTGGGGCAACATCAACACCACCGCCACCAAAGCCGCCACATAGGTTTTGGGATTTCGCAAGACGCGGAGGTTCGAGAGCAAGGTGAATCCCACCACCAACGCCCCATGATACTTGCTGTATGCCAAGGCTGCCACCGCAACGCCCATCCACAGGGCATCGTGCCAACGATCGGTCTCGGTGAAACGTTTGTAGAACCAGAGGAAGAGGGCGGTAAACAACATCAACGGGCCGTCGGGTACGGCAATAAAACCATAGAGCTGAAGGATCGGCATGGCCGCGGCAAGCAACACAAACAACCCCACCGCACGAACATCGGCATCGGTGGGTCGCACGATGCGCCACAACAGGTAGAGATAGAGCGGTTGCAACACCGTAAAGAAGAGCCTCACCCCGAAACTCCCTCCCAGACCCCCCCCCAACCACACCAACAAGGCCGTCATCGGGGGATGATCGAAGTATCCCCACGCCAAATGACGCGAGAACATATAGTAGTAGGCTTCATCGTTGGCCAACTCCGTCGTTCCGGCCTGGATCAGGTTGACGATCCACCATCCGCCCAACAGCAGCCACAGCCAACGTTCCGGCGATTTCGATTCAAGCAATCTCTTCATATACGCTCTTTTCAGATTCCGGCATTGGGGTTCTCCGGTGCCAGCTCCGGAACAAAGGTACAAAAAAAGCCTCCTATATCACGACAAAGGAGTGTATTCTTGTTCTTGAATACACTCCTTGTGCTGTGGTACGATCCTCCGCGCCGATCGTCCTACTCGTTTTTCAGATAGGCATCGATCGCCTTGGCTGCTTTACGTCCGGCTCCCATGGCCAAGATGACCGTGGCTGCTCCGGTGACGGCATCACCTCCGGCAAAGATCCCCTTGCGTGAGGTCTGACCCTGCTGCTCGTCGGCAACGATACATCCGCGTCGGGTCGTCTCCAGATCATGCGTTGTGGCGGCAATCAACGGGTTGGGAGAGGTTCCCAGAGCCATAATCACCACATCGCACTCGATCTCAAACTCCGAACCCGGAATCTCAATCGGAGAACGACGTCCCGAAGCATCCGGTTCGCCCAACTCCATCTGAATGCAACGGATGCCACGCACCCAACCCTTCTCGTCTCCGATCACCTCCGTGGGGTTGGTCAACATCTTGAAGGAGATTCCCTCCTGCTTGGCATGGTGCACCTCTTCGGCACGCGCCGGCAACTCGGCCTCGCTACGACGGTAGACAATATGCGCCTCGGCACCCAAACGTGCGGCCGTACGCACTGCATCCATCGCCACGTTACCTCCACCGACCACCACGACACGCTGTCCGACATAGATCGGCGTATCATACTGTGCGTCGTAAGCCCGCATCAGGTTGGCACGGGTCAGGAACTCGTTGGCCGAAACCACACCGTTCAGGTTCTCACCCGGGATGCCCATAAAGCGGGGAAGTCCGGCTCCCGAACCGATGAATACTGCCGAATAGCCCTCGGTATCAAGCATCTCATCCACCGTGATGGTACGACCGACGATCACGTCGGTCTCGATCTCAACCCCCAAGTTCAAGACATTCTGGATCTCCTGAGCCACCACCTTCTCTTTGGGAAGACGAAATTCGGGAATGCCGTATTGCAACACACCGCCTGCCTTGTGCAGTGCCTCAAAAATCTTCACACCATAGCCCATCTTGGCCAAGTCGGAGGCACAAGCCAATCCCGCAGGGCCACTGCCGACCACGGCTACGCGTTTGGCTTGAGCGGAGGCCTGAGCCACCGGATGCTCGCCATTCGCAATATTCCAATCGCCGACAAAGCGTTCGAGTTTACCGATAGAGACCGGCTCGCCCTTGATGCCCAAGATGCACGACCCCTCGCACTGCGACTCCTGAGGGCACACGCGTCCACACACCGAAGGCAGCGAGCTATCCTGTGCAATCACACGTGCAGCCTCGGCAAAGTTGCCTTGGCTTACCTGCTCAATAAACTGCGGAATCTGCAACGACACGGGGCAATGCTCGACGCACCGCGGTTTCTTGCAGCCTAAACAACGGCTCGCCTCAAGCTGAGCCTCCTGGAGATCATAACCGTAGCAGACCTCCTCAAAATTGGTAACCCGCACTTTCGGGTCTTGTTCCCGTACTGGAACACGGGGTATTTTATTTGCCATATTTTCGTTCTAAGCACACTGTGCTATTTTGTTAGCAACACACTCATCCGTAGATCTATCCGACACCGTGATGCAATGCGTCAATCCTTTTTTCAGGCTACTCCTCGATGTTTGGATCCGGAAATTAGCGATCCAATCCGACTTTGCAGACATGCCCCTCGGCACGCTCCTGCTCTATTTTCGCTTTGCGACTCTCGATCGTTTTATACATCCCTTGGCGACGCATGGCTTCGTCAAAGTCGACCTCATGACCGTCGAACTCCGGGCCATCCACACACGTAAAACGCGTTTTGCCACCCACCGACACCCGACAAGCGCCACACATTCCCGTGCCATCGACCATCAAAGAGTTCAGACTGACGATGGTTTTAAGGTTGTAAGCCTTGGTGGTTTTGGTCACAAACTTCATCATAATCATCGGGCCAATCGCAATCACCTCGTCGTATTGTTTGCCTTGATTGTCGATCAGATCGCTAATCAATGCCGTCACCAAGCCGTGAAATCCGGCACTTCCGTCGTCGGTAGCCAAATAGACATGACCGGCCACTTGCTGCATCTTCTCCACATAGATGAAGGTGTCCTTGTTCTTGGCACCGATAATCACATCGGCTTTGATGCCATGCTCCGCGAGCCATTTCACCTGCGGATAGACCGGCGCTGTGCCCACACCTCCCGCTACAAACAGAATGCGCTTGTTGCGTAGGGTCGCCATATCCTCATTCACAAATTCGGAGGGACGTCCCAGTGGCCCAGCAAAATCAGCCAAGAACTCGCCGGGGTTCATCGCGCACAATTTAGTGGTTGAGTAACCGATCGTCTGAATGACAATGGTTACCGAGCCTTCGGTAGCATCATAGTCGGCAATAGTCAGCGGAATCCGTTCGCCCTTCTCATCGAGTCGCAGAATGATGAACTGTCCCGGCTTGGCCGCACGGGCTACACGCGGAGCCTCCACATCCATCAGATAGATATTGGGTGCTAACAGCTCCTTTCTAAGAATTTTGTACATTTCTATTAATTTGGTTTCAGCACAGCGTGCTATTTGTTTGCTTATCTCTCCTTGTCCATTTTATTCAGCGGGGCACCCCTTCCCCCTACCGATCGTTCAGGGTCAGGGGACGATCGTTGTCGCCAAGCGAATCTCGCGCATCGGGCGTGAGGGATCGTTGGTAATCAAGATCATGCGATCCATCAATTTCCCGATCTTCGCATCACGGGTCGAGAGCCGCACCTCAAAGGTCAACTTAGCCCCGGGGGCTAAGGGATGATCCGGATCCAGCGTCGTCGAGATCCGCGACCCGATGCTCATATCTCGAAAGATCAACGGGGTCTTTCCCTCGTTGGTCAATGTAAAACTTTGGCGCAACTCGACTCCGGCTCTCTGGTTCCCAAAGTGGTAATACTGTGCCGAGAAGAGCGCACGCGGAGCCTGAGCCATGGCCTCGGCATCCATCTGAGAGAAATCCTCGGTCACCACGCCCGTCACCGACAAGGGTTTGGGCAACGGCTGTCCGTTCACCACCAAGGTGAACTTCTGCTCCTGGATGCCCCACACATCTTGATTCTGCATATTATAGTGCAGAATGATGGCTCCTTTTTGCTTGGGAGCCAGTTGTGCAACGGTCAAGGTTGCCTCGAAGAAGGGCTTCCGATCCTCATAGCGCACCTCGATCTTCACCCTCTGTTCCGTCTGGTTGTAGAGCTCAATGGCTCCGGCCTTGGCCGCATCCCGCGGCACGTAACCCAGATTCAGCTCCTCGGACGAGAGACGCAACACCCCGGCCTGAATCGGATAATAATCGGCCACCGCTGCCGGATCGGGTGTCACCTCTCCGGTGAGGGTCAGCACGCGCTTTCCCCCTCCGTTACACCATACGGTCACCTCTTTACGAAACGTGCCGGGGCGACCCTTCGGATCGTAGGTGATCGTGAGAAATCCCGAGGCTTTGGGGCGCACCGGTTCGCGACTGAACTCCGGCGTGGTACAGCCACAAGACACCTCCACGCGTTCGATAACCACCGGCACACTCCCCTCGTTGCGAAACGCAAAACGATGAGAAACCTTGCCTGCCTCTTCCCTCAGTGTTCCAAAATTCCAAATCGTCTGCTCAAAGTGCAACGGCATATTCTGCGCACAGAGGGAACTCACGCAGCAACACCCGACGATCCATAATCCGACCCACCTCATAACCCATACATCTATGGTTCAACCTGCAAAAGTAAGGATTTCCGGAAGAATAAGCTATATTACAATACATTATTTTTACCCCCGTCGATTTCGAGCCCCTTTTGCGGAGGCGACCCTCCACGGGTTCACCCTCCATTTTCGCAGGATTTGTGCTGCAAAAAACAGGCCTTATCACGGCTTCAGGCGGGGTTCAAAACGAGGCGACTCCATCACCACACCCTTCGGAGATTGAACCCGAAGTTGATAGACTCCAGCAAACGAACTGAGAATCCCCTCGATGTAGCCACTGCCGGAGACGGGCAGCGTCCATGAGGCAAAATCGGCGCGATGGGAGGTGCGCACACGAAGCGTATCGCCATACCGATCCATCAAATGACGATCGGTGTCCTGCTGCGGATCGCACCAACTCGCACCACGCTCCTCCTCCACAAACTGCACCGCACAGAAGGCAACATAACAGCTCACCTTCGAGGGTGTGAGCGTCGCGAAGGTTAGGGTGTCCGGACGCACATCCACGGGCACACCCTCCTTGCGAAGATACTGAGGCCATAACGACAGGGGGATGAAGCCATTCTCATACTCCGCCTCCGTGGAGCGACTTCCCAACGAGAGCACACCCCCGTAGCTCCCCAACACCAAGCCTTGCAGATTCACCACCACGGTTTGTCCCACCGGAAAGAGCGTAAAGAGCTCCTTCTCGGAGAGTTTCAGTTCGATGCCTCCCGTCGAATCCTCCAGATTCAGGGTATAGGGAAAGGCTCCATACGCATCGTTACCCGTAACCACCGCACGCAACGACCACTCCGCCTCCACGGTAAACGGGTAGTTGCGGTAGTGCGACTTGAGGTAGGCGATGGAGATCGCTTGGGTTGCCGGCTCCTTTCCCGAAGCGTCATCGTCCTGAAAATCGGCTTTGGGTGTACAACCACACAGTAGCAGGAGAGCCCCTGCTGTAAGGCCGTAGATGCTATTCCATCTGTACATCTTGTAGATCTCTAAGGGTGAGTTGATAGACCGCGCGACCGTTGATCTGGGTTTGTGAGAGCACCCCCACCATCGACAACAACGACTTGGGAACCGCGGCATCGGCCCACTGCGCATAGCCGCTGGTGGTAACGTAGAGCGAATCGCGGCTCGCGGCCGCCCGAAACTTTAGGGAGACGCTATGTGGCACTCCATCCTCCGCACGACGTGCCGAGATGGCCCAGGTGGTATCGACCGCGGGATCTAACTTCAGATGCGACAGATGCACCAAGCACCCCATAAGCCTCGGCTCCAAGCGGGAGAGGCTGGCCGGATAGGGTGCGGGCGTAATGCGGTCGGAGGTGCGATGCAGGTGGCGATCGGCCACCACCGTGCTACCCAAGGATTCGGGGCTTCGCCCCTCGGTTATCCGCGGAAGCCCCAACTGCAACACCCCCTCGGAGAGCATGGCGCAGAGGCTATCGGCCGTCACCACTACCCGCATACCCAACGGATAGCGATTGTATTGGTCATACAGTCCGGTCATCAACTCCATCGCCCCGCTGTTGTCCTCCAGAAAAAGCGAACGATAGAAGTTATTGGCGCGATCCGAGGAGGTGACATACCCCGCAAGCACCACCCCCTCGGCACGAAAGGTCACCGGCCCCTCAGCACACCGTTCCCGCAAGGTGGCAATCCGCATATTGGGCAGGGGTGCGACCGGGTAATCCTGTTTCGGAATCTCCGTGGCATTGAAGTCGCATCCGACCGTCGCACCCCCCAGCACTCCCAGCACTCCCAGCAAAAGCGCAAATCTGAGCACACGACCTCCACCCCACCGATCGACCGTCGAAGCCCCCTTGCCGGACTTCGCACGCACGCCCCGAGAGGGTGAGTCGACACCCTCAACGCATCGACGCACACGCTCTGAAAGGGATCGTTGAAAACTCCTCGATCCGAGGCTCTTTTGCCCCAAGGAAAAATCAGCTCTAAAAAAACGCATAGTACGATTTCGTTAAAGATTCCAAGTTACTTCAAAAAAGACCCGAACCTCTCCTCACGATATTCGACTTCGCTCACGATCTTCCTCTCGTTCCATAGCACCGTGTGCTCAGAAGCGGAAAAAGAGGGACAAGTAGTAGGTTCGAGGGTAGGCATAGAGGTATTTGGAGGGAAAAGCCGTCACGCTCTGGTTCAACCCCGTGCCGCTCTTGCGCACCCGTAGGGTTTCGTAGCCACTGTATACATTCCGACGACGATTGAACAGGTTGCGCACCGAAGCACTGAGCGACAGATAATGGGTTCCCATGCGAAATGACTTCATCACAAAGAGATCGACCGTCACCGCCTCCGGAAGATACTCCTGTCGAGTCAATGCCGCCCGATCCTCCGGCGAAGTCGCATAATCATAGACCAGTCGCATCCGTCGCAACGGGGAGGGGCTCAACGGGTAGTCGCCCGCATAGTTGATCGACACCGAAGCACTCCACAACCGCGGATGACGGAAAAAGAGCTCCCCCACCGCCACGCGTTGGGGCGAGCCGCCCAAGGCAAAGCCCTGCAAGAGCGTCGTGGTTTGTGCCGCAATCACCTGATGATCCTTATCCGAGAGAATTGTGACTTGGGGTGCACGGCTGTATCGGTCGAAACGCTGCGCGGCCGCCATGCGCAATGCAAAGCATTCGCTCAGACGAACCTCCACCCCCAACTCCACCCCCAGATAGCGTTTCCGAAGATCCCGCAAGATCAGGTCGGCATAGAGCGACGACAGATCGTCATAGTAGCGCATCACCTCGCACTCATTCACCGAAGAGGTATAATACCCGCGCAACTCGGCGCGCACCCTGCGTCCCGAAAGACGGTAGCAGAGTTCGGCCCCGAAACGATGAGCCGGCGTGGGATGGTCGAGCGTTTGGTTGCAATACTCCGGATTGAGGAAGAGCTCTTCGGCTTCGGGAGCCTTATCGCCATAGAGCACATCGAGGCGCAAGGCATGGTTCGGGGTGAACAGATAGCTCACCCCGCTTTTGAGGGTGTAATCGGTAAAACGGAGTGTGGGCGACGCGCCACAGGAGAGGGCTCCGGGGAAGAGCTCCTTTTCATACGCTCCTTGACGGTAGAGCGCAATCTGCTGCACCTCAACCCCCACATATCCCCCGAACCGAGGGTTGTGGCGATTCTGCAACGCCACACGTGCCCATCCCCCTATCGCACTACGGTGAAGGTCGTAGTGGTAGCCATAATCCTCCCCCTCTC
>JAQUZZ010000277.1 GCA_028691095.1 Alistipes sp.
CACGAGTCATTGGTCTTCAAAATGGATAGTATGTGTATGTTAGCTTGAAATAGATGATTTTGATTTTCAAGTAAAGCTTACCTTAAAGGATAAATAACATGAATAGAAAACCGATTACTGCCGTGGTGCTGGGTGCCAGCGGACGGGGAAAATTATACGGCGACTACTCCTTGGAGCATCCCGATGAGTTGAAGATCATCGGCATTGCGGAGTTGGTGGAGTTGCGTCGTACGATGTATGGAGACAAATATGGGGTTCCGGCGGAGAACCGACTGGCCACTTGGGAGGAGATGTTGAGTCGTCCCAAATTTGCCGATGCGGTGATTATTGCCACCCCCGACCACCTGCATTATGCCCCTTGCATGAAGGCGTTGGATTTAGGGTACGACATCCTACTGGAGAAGCCGATCGCCCAACCCTTAGAGCAGTGTCAGACCTTGGTGGACTACGCGCGCGAGAAGGGGCGGATTGTCTGTTTGACCCACGTGTTGCGTTACTCTCCCTATTTTCTGAAGCTCAAGGAGATGATCGACACCAAACGCATCGGTGAGTTGGTGAGCATTCAGCATTTTGAGCCGGTGGATCATATCCACATGTCGCACTCCTATGTGCGGGGCAGTTGGCATGACTCGGTCAAGAGTACACCGCTGATTTTGGCGAAGTCGAGTCACGATCTGGATATTCTCTATTGGTTGATCGGCAAGCCCTGCCGTAAGGTGGCGGCTTTCGGTAGTTTGTCGCATTTTCGAGCCGATCAAGCTCCGGCGGGAGCTCCTGCACGATGCACCGATGGCTGTCCAGTGGAGGCCTCTTGTCCCTTCTCTGCGCTGAAAATCTACTACCGCGACCGCACGTGGCTCTATGTGTTCGACCTGCCCACCGAGGAGTCGAAGCAGGGCGAGGCGATCTTGAACTATCTGCGTACCACCAATTACGGTCGGTGTGTCTACCATTGTCAGAACGATCAGCCCGACCATTACGTCACCAGCATGGAGTTCGAGGGCGGCGTGACCGTCAACTTCTCGGTTGAGGCGCTCACCTCTTACAGTGGCCGTCGTACCCGGATTATGGGAACGCGCGGAGACATCGTGGGCGATATGGAGAGCTTCACGCTGACGGATTTTGCGACGGGAGAGCAGAGCGTCTACGATTCCAAAGCGTTGGATGCGCTCAACTACGAAGGCGTCGGTCACGGGGGAGGCGATGCGGGCATGATTCGCGACTGGATCGAGGCGATTCGCACGCAGGATGCTTCGGTGATGACCACCCCGTTGGATGCTTCGCTGGAGAGCCATCGCATGGCTTTTGCGGCCGAGCAGAGCCGGAAAGAGGAGAAGATCGTCTTCTTGTAGGCCGAAGTAAGATCATCTTCTCTGGATGAAAATGAAAAACATGAAGTTATTGCGCATGAAAAAGATGTTATGGATCGGGTTGTTGTGGTGCGGCGTGTGGTGTAGCGCGGCTGCTCAGCCTTTTACTTTTAACCACGGGCCCTATCTTCAAGAGTTGACCCAAGAGGGTGTGACGATCCTCTTTACCACCGATCAGGAGAGTCTCTCTTGGGTGGAGCTGAAAGATCCGCAAGGCACGATCTCGCGTCATTACACCCTCCGCAACGGCTTGCGGGAGGCGTACAACACCTTCCATGCCATTCGGGTGGAGGGACTGACGGAGGCTACGACCTATGAGTATCGTTTGGGATCGAAGCATATCGTTGACTTCCAACCCTACAAGGTGACCTTTGGGGATAGCATTGCCTCCCCATGGTATCGCTTTGAGACGCCGGATCCTCGATCGACGCGTTGTTCGTTTGTGGCGTTGAGCGATATGCACCAAGATGCAGGGAAGCTGACCCATCTATTGCAGCTCTCCGAGGTGAACACGGTGGATCGGGTCTTCTACGTGGGAGACATGATGAACTACTATGCCGATCCGCAGGAGCCGTTTCGTAGCTTCATCGACCCCAGTGTTCGGCTCTTTGCTTCGGAGCGACCGTTTGTGTTGGTGCGGGGCAATCATGAGACGCGGGGCAAACTGGCGCGTGAGTACTTTCACTATGTTCCCAAGACGGACGGGCAGTTCTATGGAGCCTATCGGGTGGGCGAGGTGATGTTTGTGATTCTGGATTGCGGGGAGGACAAACCCGATGACTTCTGGGTCTATGCCGGACTCACTGACTTCGATGCCTATCGCACCCAGGAGGCTGCGTGGTTCGAGCAACTGATCCGAACCAAGGAGTATCGTACGACTCGTTGGCGTGTGGTGATGAATCACTTCCCGCCGTTGACGCACTTGACGCAGCCTACCGACACCGCCGCCCATGGCGAGCGCGATGTGATGGCGAAATTTCTGCCGTTGTACAATCGGGCAAAAATCGACCTGATGATCTCGGGACACACCCATGAGTATGCCTTCATGGAGCCCGCCAACGAACCGGCCCTTCGTTTTCCGACGATTGTAGGGAGTACGGAGACCATCACGCGGGTGGATATTGAGGGGAAAACCATGCGAGTGAAGGTGTTGAATGTGAAGGGGAAGATACTCAAGGAGTTCACCGTAACTAAATAACGTGAGTTCGAACATTGTTCGAACTCACGTTAAATAGTCGACCCTTAACAACCCAACAAATTACGGATTATCAATAAAATAAGAGTTAAAATACTTGTAAAAATCTGCAAGTTTCAGTATTTTTGGATATAGAAACTTGCAGATTTTATGATAAG
>JAQUZZ010000278.1:0-578 GCA_028691095.1 Alistipes sp.
GACTTCCGAAGATTAGCAAAGGATTATGAACGAAAGGTGGTGTGTTCGGAAAATATGATATACTTGGCTTTTATTTCACTGATGCTAAAATGGTTATAAATGATATTTTTAAACAGACTCTTAGATTAGGTTAGGTTAAGCACAACGATCGGGGTACTCCGCACAGAGATTGCACTTTATGAGGTTACTTTACAAAGATAAGGCATCGCAATGCCATTTTCAAATTTAGCGTCCAAAATCCGCCCCTCTTTTTCTTCGGGATCAATCCTTTGATATTCACCCATTCTATCGCTGTTTTCACTCGTTTCGTTCTATGCGATCCCCGCCCCTAAAGGCGTCGCACGCACCTTCTGTGCTAACCTCGACCCACCCCACGTTACAAACTGATATTCAGATCAATATCAAAAATAGTCCGATTTACCCTACTTTGTGCATTTAGGCAAGGGTTTTGATCTCTGCGCAGGTATCACTCAGGCGTGCACGACTTGGAGGTCGAAACCCAACGGTGAGCTATGTTGAATCCTTAAAACGGAATAGATTATGAAGTATCTTTATGCTTTTCTGGCTGCTTCGCTGTT
>JAQUZZ010000278.1:588-2712 GCA_028691095.1 Alistipes sp.
TCGCTGTTGGTGTGGGCGGTCGTTGCACAATCGCCCTCGTCACCCCAATCCTCGGCGAGCAATCCTCAAATCGAAAGCGTGCATCAGCAGCGCGTACAGATGCGTGCCGCACGGCATCAAAGCGAGATTCTGCAAATGGACTCCATCGTGCTGAGTCGCTACTACAAATTCACGCCCAGTAGTTTCCAGCAAGAACCCGCCGGAAATATGCACAACATCTACTCGATCACCTACTCGCTGTCGATCTACGACAACTACATGGACGTCGATCTACCCTATTTGGTAGGTTCCATTCCGCCCTATCAGCTGACCATCATGAACTACATCACCTTTGATGTGCGGAAATACACGGCCATTCAGAACGAAAACGGATGGACCATCACCTTCCTGTCGGATCTCTATTCGGCCAATACCTACACCTTCACGCTGACCCTCTATTCGATTACACGCGAAGCCGTCCTCAACATCGCCTCGGAACTCTATCCGACCGTCACCTACTACGGCTCCATTGATCGGATCTACTAAGCGCATCGCTTACCATGACAAAATGGTTCAGCAAAGGCGGGGCACACGCCCTGTGGATCGGGATGCTCTGCGGAAGTCTGTGGATCTTCGCACCCTCCGTGGCTCATCCGTCCGGTGCAACATCCGACGCGGACACGCTGCGCACCCTCGAACCGCAACGCAAAGTGCGCTCCTCGGCGCTACAACGTCAGTTGCGTCAACAACGCTACATTCGACGCCTCGACTCTCTGATCTCCTCCGACGAGTTTCGGTTTGTACCCGTCAGCATGAGTTGGGCTCCCAAGGGAAGCACGCAAACGCTGCTCAACTATTACTACTATGTGGATGTACTCAAGACCTCGGTGCAGGTTCATCTCCCCATCGTGGTAGGACGTGCCATCGGATACAATGCCATTGCCAATTTCGATACCGACACCCTCTATGACCGCCAAACGATGCAGACCGAAACGGGATGGAAAACGCTCTTCATCCTTCAGAATCAGGACGGGGAACGCTATGGCTTCACCTTCACGATTTATAACGTGACGGGCGAGGTGATCCTCGACTTGGTAGCACCGAACAACATGATGCGCTATATCGGATCGGTGGAACCGCTCGACGGCGTGTGGCCTTAACAACGCGCATCGGGACTCCCCGGCCGTCATTATGCAAAAAAGCGATCCCTTCGGCAGTGCGCCGAAGGGATCGCTTGAATCGTACATTACCGATGTGTTATGTTAGCATCGGGTGGTTGCCTTGATATAGTGGTGGTGTTCGCCGTAACGATCGAAAGCCGCACGATCCAAAGCCTCCTGATGATCGGGGTGTGCCACGCTGATAATCAACCGTGCACGCTCCTGTAACGACTTGCCGTAAAGATCCACCGCACCAAACTCCGTTACAAACCAATGGATGTGCGAACGGGTCGTCACCACACCGGCTCCCAGCGTGAGTTCCGGAGCAATCTTGCTCAATCCTTTATTGGTCACCGAAGGCATGGCAATAATGGCCTTACCCCCTTCGGAGCGCGAAGCTCCATAGATGAAGTCGATCTGTCCGCCCACGCCCGAGTAGAACTTCGTTCCCAACGAGTCGGCACAAACCTGACCGGTCAGGTCGATCTGCAACGCTGAGTTGATGGCCGTCATCTTCGGGTTTTTGGCAATGATATAGGGATCGTTCGTGTAGGCCACATCCATCATGGCAACGCCGGGGTTGTTGTCGATAAAATCATAGACCTTCTGCGAACCCATCAGGAACGTAGAGACCATTTTACCATAGTCGATGGCCTTGTTTCGGCCGTTGATTACCCCGCTCTCCACCAACGGAAGCACGCCGTCGGCGAACATCTCGGTGTGAACCCCCAAGTTCTTATGACCGGTCAACTGAGCAAGCACGGCATTCGGAATGGCTCCGATACCCATCTGCAAACAAGCTCCGTCTTCGATCAAAGCGGCACAATGCTTTCCGATGGCCGTCTCGATCTCGTTGGGAGCTGTGAAATTAGCCTCCTCCAAGGGTTGGTCGTCCTGTACGAAGAGGTCGATGTCGTCCAACGACAGGAAGGCATCGCCAAAGGCACGAGGTACATATTTGTTGACCACGGCAATCACCGTATCC
>JAQUZZ010000279.1 GCA_028691095.1 Alistipes sp.
CGAGCAAGCCGACTTTGAAGCCACCTATCAAAATGCGGGCTATGAGGTAATTCGACTCACGGCCACCCAAGGATGCGGGCTGGAGAGACTTCGCGAACGACTGACGGGTCGCATCTCCCTGCTCTCAGGAAACTCCGGAGTCGGCAAATCCACCCTGATCGGAACCATAGACCCCACCCTCGTACTACGCACCGGCGAAGTGTCGCAGAGCAACGAGCGGGGGCGTCACACCACCACCTTCTCGGAGATGTATCCTTTGGCCGACGGAGGCTTTCTGATCGACACCCCGGGCATCAAAGGCTTCGGGCTGATCGACATCGACCCACGCGAGGTGAGCGGCTATTTTCCGGATTTGGCGCGTCATGCCGCACAATGCGGATATTACAACTGCACGCACACCCACGAACCCCATTGTGCCGTGCGCGATGCCGTCGAACAAGGCCTCATCGCACCTTCGCGCTACGAGAGTTACCTCAAACTACTGGATGATGATCCCAAATACCGAAGATAACAACGCCCTGAAACGCCAGATCGCCTACCTCGAAGGTTTCATGCTCCCTGAACGTGCCGAGACGCTTCGTCGGGTACTCTGGGAACGCACGCGCTATCTGACCGTGTGCATGGAGAATACGTTCCATCCGCAAAATGCCAGCGCGCTGATGCGAAGCTGCGAAGCCTTTGGCTTGCAGGAGCTCCACACGGTGGAGACGCTCTGCACCTTCTCCCCCAATGTTCATATCGTCCGCGGAACCGACAAATGGATCGACCGCTATCGCTATGCGACCACCTCGGAGTTGATCGCCTCACTCCGCGCACGAGGCTATCGCATTGTCGCCACCTCACCCCACACCAACGATTGCACCCCCGAGTGTTTCGACATCACACAGGCGCCGACCGCCCTGTTTTTCGGCACCGAACATGCCGGACTCAGCTCGGAGGTGATGGAGTCGGCCGATGCGTTTATTCGCATTCCGATGTGTGGCTTTGTGGAGAGCCTCAACGTCTCTGCTTCGGCCGCCATCCTACTCTACCAACTCTCCACACGGCTACGCCAACAGCTTCCGCGCTCCGTATGGCAACTGCCCACGGCAGATGCCGATGCCATCCTCCTCCGCTGGATGAAGACCACCGTCAAGGATGCCGACCGCATCATGGAACGGGGCGGATTTTAGGACTATCCGCGGCACACGAGTGTCGCGTGCCGCGAACCACTCGACTCCGATCTTATAACACATCGCCCGTTCCGTGCAGAGCGCACAGAACGGGCGATGGTTATTCAGAGGACGCGAAATCGCGATTCCGCTACTTTGTCACCTTGAACGTGTAGTTTCCAGAACCGGCTTCGAGGGTTACGAATCCACCCTCCGCAGCACCCACCTTGAGGGTGTTGTTTTGAGCCAACGGTTGTCCGTTCTCGGTAATCTGATCGGCATTGTCGGCCGGGATGCGAATGCTGGCGGTCGAGTTGGCAGGGATAGAGATCTTCCACTCCAATCCGGTGTCGCTCTTCGTCCATGCACTACGAATCGTGCCATAGAGTGATTTATGCGACGCCTTCACCCACTTCAACCCCTCGGGGAAGTAGGGTTCCATGATGATTCTCTTGAAGCCCACCTGTTGCGGATCGCTCTTGATGCCTCCCAAGTTCTCGTAATACCAGGAGACCAGGTCGCCCAACAACATGACGTGGTTGCCAGAGTTCATCTCCGGATTGGCCGTATCACCGTTCCAGAGCTCCCAAATCGTGGTGGCTCCCTTGTTGACCATATATCCCCAACTGGGGTAGGTCTCGTTGGTGGCAATGGTATAGGCCAAGTCGCCATGGTTGTACTTGGTGAGGCCTCGCATCAGGAACTGAATGCCGATCAGCCCCGTGCTCACATGGCTATCAAATTCGTTGGTGGTCTTCGAGACGATCTGATCCACAATCTTACCCGTGAGAGAGTCGGGAACCAAACCCTGCATCAGGGAGATGATGTTGGCCGTGACGGTGTTGTTGCCGTATTGACCTGCAACGGGATCGAGGAATTTTTGATTGTAAGCCGTTTTGATGCGCGCGGCCAAGGCTTGATATTCGGGAACGTCGGCCTCGTTGCCACTGATTGCCGCAAATTTGGCCATCAAGTTCAGCAGGCGGTAGTAGAAGCTGGTGCCCAAAATCACACCGTCGGTTTTACGTGCGGGATCGGCCGACCAAATCAGTTCGGGCGATTCGGGAGGCATACACCAGTCTCCGTATACGTCACCCATCACCAAGTCGTCCTGCATCTTGGTATCGCGGATGAAGTTCATCCAGCGTTTCAGTGAGGCATAATGCTCCTTGATCGGACGCACATCGCCGTATTGCTCGTAGAGCATATTGACAATGCAAGGATAGGCTGCCGGCCAAGTGACGTTACCCGAGTGCAGGTTGTGCGACCAAAAGAGCGGGGCTACATCGGGCACATTGCCGTCGGAAGCCTGACTCTGCTCAATGTCGCGAAGCCACTTCTCATAGAGCAGGGTCTGGCGGAAGATGAAACTCTCGCCAAAGCAACCCATGGCACGGTCACCGAGCCACCCCATGCGTTCGTCGCGTTGCGGGCAGTCGGTCGGGGTGCTGCGATAGTTGCCTTTGATGCCCCACACTGCATTATGGTAGATCTGATTGAGCATCACGTTGGAGGTCTGGATCGAGCCCGTCTTCTCCATC
>JAQUZZ010000280.1 GCA_028691095.1 Alistipes sp.
TTAACCCAAGCACCTTCGTGCTGCTTTTGAAAAGAATCCTATGAGTATCACAGAACTTAGCGAACAGGAACAGATCCGACGCAACTCCTTGGCCGAATTGCGTAAGTTGGGGATTGACCCCTATCCGGCAGCCCGTTATGAGGTAACGGCTACCACGGCACAGATCACCGCCGAATACGACCCTCAGAAGGGTAATTTTGCGGAGGTTTCGCTGGCCGGACGTATCATGTCGCGCCGCATCATGGGCAGTGCTTCGTTTTTTGAACTTCAGGATCACACCGGAAAGATTCAGGTCTATATCAAACGGGACGATATTTGTCAGGGCGATCCCGAATCCACACTCTATAATAAGGTCTTCAAGAAGTTGCTGGACATCGGAGATATTGTCGGGGTGCGAGGCTTTGCCTTCATCACCCAGACGGGGCAACTCTCGGTGCATTGTCGGGAGTTCACGTTGCTCAGCAAATCCTTGCGTCCGCTGCCCATTGTCAAGGAGAAGGATGGACAGGTCTACGATGCGTTCAGCGATCCCGAACAACGCTATCGCCAACGTTACGTCGATCTGATCGTCAACCCGCAGGTGCGCGAGGTTTTCCAACAACGCAGCCGCATCATCAACACGATGCGTAGCTTCTTCAACGAACAGGGCTATGTGGAGGTCGAGACCCCGATCCTGCAATCGATCCCCGGAGGAGCCTCGGCTCGTCCGTTTATCACCCATCACAACGCACTGGACATTCCGCTCTATCTGCGTATTGCCAATGAGCTGTACCTCAAACGACTGATCGTCGGTGGATTTGACGGAGTCTATGAGTTCGGTAAGGACTTCCGCAACGAGGGGATGGATCGCACGCACAATCCGGAGTTCACGGTCATGGAGATCTACATCGCCTACAAGGATTACTTGTGGATGATGGATTTCGTGGAGCAGATGCTTGAGCGTGTGGCCTTGGCGCTGCACGGCACGACCGAGGTGCAAATCGGCGAGCATCGCGTGAGCTTTGCGCGTCCGTTCCGTCGGGTGACGATGACCGATGCCATTCGGGAGAAGACCGGATTCGATATTACGGGCAAGAGCGAGGAGGAGTTGCGCGAAGCGTGTCGCTCCCTGAAGGTCGAGTTCGACGAGACCATGGGCAAAGGCAAGCTGATCGACGCCATCTTTGGCACCTACTGTGAGGAGTCCTTCATCCAGCCCACCTTCGTCACCGACTACCCGATTGAGATGTCGCCGCTCTGCAAACGCCATCGCAACAATCCGGAGCTGACCGAGCGATTTGAGCTCTTCGTGACTGGCAAGGAGTTGTGTAACGCCTATTCGGAGCTGAATGACCCGATCGACCAGTTGGGACGTTTCCAAGATCAGTTGCGACTCAGCGAAAAGGGCGATGATGAGGCGATGTTTATTGATATGGATTTTGTGCGTGCCTTAGAGTACGGTATGCCGACCTGCTCAGGCATGGGCATCGGAATCGACCGTCTGACGATGTTCATGACCGGACAGACCACCATTCAGGATGTGCTCTTCTTCCCGCAGATGCGACCCGAGAAGGTGGCGTCGCGTGATGGGGTCGAGAAATACACCGCGATAGGAGTCCCCGATGAGTGGGTTTCGGTGTTGCAGAAGATGAACCTGACCACCGTGGAGGCGCTCCAGAAGATGGTTCCCACCAAACTCTTCAACGACTTGTGTGGCTATAACAAGAAGAATAAATTAGGGTTGAAGAATCCGACGGCCGAGGAGGTCAAAGCATGGATCGAGTCGATCTAAGTGCTTCTCGTACGACCGATTCGCAATCCGCAGTCGCCGATCCGAAACCGTGGAATTCCACGCGTAGCCGTGCGATTCAATGTGTCATTTTGTAGTACTTAACCATAGAGAAAAATGAGAAAGAAAATTGTTGCCGGGAACTGGAAGATGAACACCACTCCCGCAGAAGGTGTTGAGTTGTTGAAAGGAGTTGCAGCCCTCAAAGGCGAGGTGTGCTCATGCGTAAACTTCATCGTATGTCCTCCGTTTACTCACCTCTCGGAAGTTGTCAAAGTAGCCAAAGGAACCGGCATTGCAGTCGGTGCACAGAACTGTGCCGCTGAGGCTAAGGGTGCCTACACCGGTGAGGTTTCGACACAGATGATCGCATCGCTGGGTGTAGAATATGTGATCTTGGGTCACAGCGAACGTCGTGAATACTATGCAGAGACCAGTGCTACGCTGAACAAGAAGATGGAGCAGGCCTATGCCAACAACCTGACCCCGATCTACTGCGTCGGTGAGAAGTTGGAGGAGCGTGAGAGCGGCAAATACTTCGACGTGATCAGTGCCCAGATCAAAGAGGTTGTTTACAACCTGAGTGCTGAGCAGTTTGCCAAATTGGTCGTAGCTTATGAACCCGTATGGGCCATCGGAACCGGCAAGACGGCTTCGGCAGAGCAGGCTCAAGAGATCCACGCTTTCATCCGCAAGGTGTTGGCTGAGAAATTCGGTGCTGCGGCTGACGATACAGCCATCCTGTATGGCGGTAGCTGCAAACCGGGTAATGCTGCCGAGATTTTTGCTAAAGCCGACGTGGATGGTGGTCTGATCGGAGGTGCTGCCTTGGTAGCCAAAGACTTTATCGCTATCGGCAAAGGTTTTGCAAAATAAGGAAGTGACCGAAAAGAAATATTCCACCCTCCCTTCGCGGTATA
>JAQUZZ010000281.1 GCA_028691095.1 Alistipes sp.
TGGGGATCAAAACGTTTCCCCCGATTGCGGGTTAAATAGTCGAGTCCTCCGTGACACCCCTCGGCGAGCCACTGCTCAAACCGCTCCCGCGGCTGCTCCAAGACACTGCACGCGGCGATGCCACAGAGATCGAATCCGAGATCGAATGCTTTTTGGCGTACTTTTTGGGAGAGGGTCATGGGGTTGGCGCAGCGTGTAGAAACGTGAAATTGTGTGTCAATAGTGGACAAGAGAGAACAAATGTAGAATTAATCTTGTAAAATATTTATCTTTGTGCCGTATTCTTGTGAAGGTTTGCGCGGAGGGTAGGGCGTTTGTGTGCTTCGGACTTTGCTTGGAGAAGTCTCATTCCCTGGAAGATGGAATTTTTATGAAGGGTTTCGCACAACCCCTGTAATCGTTGAGAGATCGTTCCGCTCTTGTTCTTGTTCTTGCATTTTAGGGCGTTATTGGACAAAGAGGCGGAGTGTCGATCCATTGCTGCATCGGACTTGTTTAAGCACACAGTGCTATTTGTTGGCAGTCAAAATCTAAGTATATCAAGTATATACCGTGATGAAAGGGTGTAATAATTCTTTGGGATTACTTAATAATACATTTTCTATGGCTTTTAGTACACTTCTGGAGCTTTATCAACATAGCATCCATGCTTACAGTGGCAATACTTGCTCGTCGATGTATGGAGGGGAGCGGTTGACTTATCGCGAATTTTCGGAACGAGTGGAGTCGTTGGTCGAAACGTTGGCAACGGCCGGATTGACTCAGGGCGATAAGATTGCTTTGTTGAGTAACAATATGCCCAACTGGGCGGTGGCCTATTTTGCGGTGACCATTTCGGGCATGGTGATCGTGCCGATACTCCCCGATTTTTCGGGTCATGAGATCGATCAAATTCTCGAACATGCCGAGGTGAAGGTACTGATCGCCTCCGACAAACTCTACACCAAGGTCTCCAAGTCGGTCATCGCCAAGTTGACCCTTGTGATTCGCTCGATGAACTTGGGGGTGATTGTCGATCACTCGACGGGAGAGCGCGGCAAAATCGTCGATCCCAAAAGCAGCGATCTGGCTGCCATCATCTACACCTCTGGAACGACCTCCAAGCCGAAAGGCGTCATGCTGTCGCATGAGAATCTGTGCAGCGAGCTATATATGACCACGCTGCTGCAACCGGTCTATCAGAGCGATGTCTTCCTCTCGATTCTTCCCCTTTCACATACCTACGAATGCTCTTTGGGCATGCTGTTGCCCTTTATGCAGGGAGCAACGGTGGTCTACTTAGACAAAGCTCCGACGGCCTCGGTATTGTTGCCCGTGTTGCATCAGGTGCGACCCACCATGATGTTGAGTGTGCCTCTGATTATCGAAAAGATCTACCGCAACAAGGTGTTGCGACAGCTTTCGTCGAATTGGTTTATGGCATGGCTCTATCGCAAGGAGTGGGGGCGTAAGTGGCTGCATCGTGTGGCGGGCAAGAAATTGATGAAGCTCTTCGGCGGCCGGATTCGCTTCTTTGGGATCGGAGGTGCCAAACTGGATGGAACGGTCGAACGATTTCTCTTTGAGGCGCGTTTCCCCTATGCCATTGGCTATGGACTGACCGAGACGGCTCCCCTGTTGGCCGGCGTCAACCCCTCGATGGTGCGGATTCAATCCACGGGGCCTATTTTACAGGGAATCCAAGCCCGGTTGGATCACGTCAACCCTCAGTCAGGCGAAGGGGAGATTGTGGTCAAGGGGCCGAATGTGATGATGGGATACTATAAGAATCCGGAGGCAACGGCCGACTCCTTCACCGAGGATGGGTGGTTCCGCACCAAGGATCTGGGACTCTTCGATGAGGACGGATTCCTCTATATTAAAGGTCGCTTGTCGAATATGATTCTGGGCCCCAGTGGCGAGAATATCTACCCCGAGGAGATCGAGAATGTACTCAATGGTCACGCCTTGGTGAGCGATTCGCTGGTCAAGGAGGATAACATGGGTAAACTGGTGGCGATCGTCTACTTCAACAAAGAGGAGCTGGAGCGGAAGTATCAGAACATGAAGGAGGAGTTGGGAAATCGTATGGAACGGGTCAAGGGTGACCTGCTGCATTATGTCAATTCCAAGGTCAATCGTTTTTCGCACATCACGGAGGTGATTGAGAATCCCAACGCGTTCGAGAAAACCCCGACCCAAAAGATCAAACGATTCCTGTATAGCAATAAACGGGAGAAGGGAAATAAGTAATCCCAAAGAATGATTGCGCCCTTCCGTTACCGGTATATGCTTGATATACGGAGGCGTTGATTGCCCATAAATAACGTGAGTTCGATAATTGCAACTATTTAATATATACAAAATTATATCCCATGCAGTGTTGCAATTATCAACCACACGTTAGTGCTGTTTTTAAACAGTACGCTCCATTCATATTATCTCCCTTAAATCCCCTCTTAAAATAAGAGGGGACTTTGTCGCAATTTGTTACACAAATTGCTCCTCAGCGGTATGATGAGTTCGAATAATTTTCGAACTCACGTTAAATAGCACGGTGTGCTTAGGATCCTGCTTTAGGGCGTCTCCGAACATTACATCCAAACACAAAAAGACCGTTGTTCTTCGGAACAACGGTCTTTTTATCTACGTCGGACTGACGTGGAAGGGGTGACTACATCATACCTCCCATTCCGCCCATAC
>JAQUZZ010000014.1 GCA_028691095.1 Alistipes sp.
GAGGTTGATAAACTGAAAGAGGAGCTGCGGAAGTTGACCGGCAAAGAGATTCAGATCAACATCTTCGAGGTGAAACGTCCGGAAATCGACGCGGTGATCGTTGGAAACAACATCGCTCGTCAGTTGGAGGGTCGTATCTCTTATCGTCGTGCGGTGAAGACCTCTATCGCCTCTACTATGCGTATGGGTGCAGAGGGAATTAAGATCCAGATCTCAGGTCGTGTCGGCGGTGCCGAGATGGCGCGTAGCGAGATGTTCAAAGAGGGTCGTATTCCGTTGCATACCTTCCGTGCTGACGTAGATTACGCACTGTGCGAGGCTCTGACGAAAGTCGGTCTGCTGGGTATCAAAGTGTGGATCTGCAATGGCGAGGTGTATAACAAACGGGATCTTTTCCAGATCTCAGGCGTGAATGCTCAAGCCTCAGCCGGCAACCAGCAAGGCGGTTTCCGTGGAGACAAGCCACGCGGCGGACGTGATAACAAAAAAAGAAAAAATAATAAGTAGGACTTCTTAAAGCGATAATATCATGTTACAGCCCAAAAGAACCAAATTCAGAAGAATGCAGAAAGGCCGCATGAAGGGTAACGCACAACGCGGAGCTCAGCTTGCATTCGGGTCTTTCGGCATTAAGGCTATGGAATCAACTTGGATAACCGGTCGCCAAATAGAAGCCGCACGTCAGGCTATCGTGCGCTATATGAAACGTGAAGGACAAATCTGGATCAGAATATTCCCCGATAAACCGATTACCAAGAAACCTGCCGAAGTACGTATGGGTAAAGGTAAAGGATCTCCCGAAGGATTCGTTGCTCCGGTAACTCCGGGTCGAATGTTGTTCGAGGCCGAAGGTGTTCCGATGGATATTGCCAAAGAGGCACTTCGCCTGGGAGCTCAGAAGCTTCCGATTACCACTAAGTTTGTAGTAAGACGCGATTACACTGAAAATTCGATTTAGAGATGAAAACTTCTGAAATAAGAGAGCTTACCGTAGCCGAAATCCAGGAGAGAATTGATGCGGAGAAGGATAACCTTCAACGCGCAAAACTCAACCACACGATTTCACCGGTAGAGAATCCGACCACATTGAAAAAGGCACGCAGGGATATTGCCCGCATGATGACGATCCTTGCCGAAAAGCAAAACGTTAAATGTTAATTACCCATGGAAAGAAATCTCAGAAAGGAAAGAATCGGGGTGGTTGTCAGCAATAAAATGGACAAGTCGATCACTGTGGCCATAAAGAGAAAGGAGAAACATCCGATCTATGGTAAATTCGTGAATAAGACTTCGAAGTTTGTGGCCCACGATGAAACCAACACCTGCAACCCCGGGGATACCGTAAAAATCGCCGAGACCCGCCCCCTCAGCAAAACGAAGCGTTGGAGATTAGTAGAAATCATTGAAAGAGCTAAATAGTCATGATACAACAAGAAAGTAGACTAACGGTGGCCGATAACAGTGGTGCAAAGGAGGTGCTTTGTATCCGTGTGTTAGGAGGTACAGGCAAACGTTATGCCACCATCGGCGATAAAATCGTTGTGACTGTCAAGAGTGCCTCCGCTTCAGGTGAAATGAAGAAGGGTTCGGTCTCTAAGGCAGTAGTAGTGAGAACTACCAAGGAGATCAGACGTGCCAACGGATCGTATATTCGTTTTGACGATAATGCCGTGGTGCTTCTGAATAACCAGGGAGAAATGCGCGGAACTCGTATCTTCGGTCCGGTGGCTCGTGAGTTGCGTGACTCGTATATGAAGATCATTTCGTTGGCTCCCGAAGTATTGTAATTCTTAAACCGCATTAAAGATGTCAGTAAAATTGCATATCAAAAAAGGGGACACGGTGATCGTCAATGCCGGCGAGAGCAAAGGTCAACAAGGAAAGGTGCTTCAGATCCTTGTTGAGAAAGAGCGCGCGATTGTCGAGGGTGTCAACATGGTGAGCAAACACACCAAACCCGATGCTAAACATCCCCAGGGAGGAATCGTAAAGCAAGAGGCTTCGATTCATGTCTCGAATCTGCAACCGGTCGACCCCAAGAGCGGAAAAGCTACCCGTGTTGGTCGTCGTGCCAATGAAGATGGTAAATTAGTTCGTTACTCTAAAAAGTCTGGGGAGGAGATTAAATAATGGCTTACGTTCCAACACTGAAAAAAATGTACAAGGAGCAGGTAGTGCCTGCACTTGTAAAGGAGTTTGGTTACAGTAGCGTAATGCAGGTTCCTGTTCTGGAGAAGATCGTGATCAACCAAGGTCTCGGTCAGTCTGTGGCCGATAAGAAAATCATCGAAACGGCACTGGATGAGTTAATGAAGATTACGGGTCAGAAAGCTGTGATTACCAAATCTCGGAAAGATATCTCGAACTTTAAGTTGCGTAAGGGCATGCCCATCGGAGCACGCGTCACCTTGCGTCACCACAAAATGTACGAGTTCTTGGAACGTTTGGTAGCAGTGGCTCTGCCGCGTATCCGCGACTTCAAGGGAATCAATGACAAACTCGATGGCCAAGGAAACTACACCTTGGGTATCACCGAGCAGATCATCTTCCCGGAGATCGACATCGACAAGATCACCAAGATCTTGGGTATGGAGATCACCTTTGTAACCAGCGCCAAGAGCGACGAAGAGGCTTTCGCACTGCTCAAACAGTTCGGACTGCCGTTTAAGAACATTAAAAAGAACTAAGCAAGATGGCAAAAGAATCAATGAAAGCCCGTGAGGTGAAACGCCTCAAACTGGTAGAACGTTATGCCGCAAAACGGGCCGCCTTGAAAGAGGCTGGAGATCAAGAGGGTTTGTCGAAACTGCCCCGCAACTCCAATCCGATCCGTCTGCACAACCGTTGCAAACTTACCGGCCGTCCGAAAGGTTATATGAGAATGTTTGGCATCAGCCGTATTCAGTTCCGCGAAATGGCCTCTCATGGGTTGATCCCGGGCGTGAAAAAAGCGAGCTGGTAGCCTGTTTTTAATATACAGATTAAAGATCGGGTATTGAAATACGAAAATTTTTCGTACCTTTAACACCTGATTTTTAGTCTGTATATTGTACGTTGTTGATATAGAGAGTGATCTGCGACTTACTGAAATCGCCCGTTAAGCGGTTCCGGTAAGCCGTCGGGTCATAAAAGTACATGGATACAGCTTTTTTACTATTAATTTCAAAAAAATGACAGATCCAATTTCGGATTTTCTGACGCGAGTCAGAAACGCGGCGAAAGCCAACCACAAGGTGGTTGAAGCTCCCGGTTCAAAGATGAAACAGGCGATCACAAAGATTCTGTTCGAGCAAGGCTATATCTTGGCCTATAAGTTCGAGGAGAATGAGAAGGGTCAATCAGTGATCAAGATCGCACTGAAGTACCATGCCGAAACCAAGACCAATGCAATCAAAGGTCTGAAACGTGTCAGCCGTCCCGGTCTGCGTCGCTATACCAGTGCCGCCGAGATGCCCCGCGTACTCAATGGTTTGGGTGTGGCTATTGTATCGACTTCAAAAGGCGTGATGACCGACAAGAAAGCGCGCCAAGAGAATGTCGGTGGCGAAGTGCTGTGCTACGTCTATTAATCGGTCAAGCCGAGAGACGTTGATGTTCCTGTCTGTATGTCATGTGCCAAGGCACAATGAAGGAAAGACTTTTGAAAACACAATGAAATAAGAAGAAATGTCAAGAATTGGAAAATTACCTGTAGAACTGCCCAAAGGGGTGACGGTAACCGTCAGCTCCGATAATGTGGTAAGTGTGAAAGGACCTCTGGGACAACTTAGCCAGCAGGTGGATCCGGATATTACGGTAGCGGTAGATGAACATGCCGTACATGTATCCCGTCCGACCAACCAGCCTCGTCACCGTTCGTTGCACGGCTTGTACCGTGCCTTGATCCACAACATGGTTGTGGGTGTATCCAAAGGATACGAAATTAAACAGGAGTTGGTGGGTGTCGGTTTCAAAGCCGAGGCCAAAGGTCAGATCCTGGAGATGAGTTTGGGTTATTCGCATGATATCCAACTGATGTTGCCCGCCGAAGTGAAGGTGGAGGCTCTTACCGAAAAGAAGGGTAACCCGATCGTTACGTTGAAGAGTGCTGATAAACAGTTGATCGGTCAGGTCGCTGCCAAAATCCGCTCGTTGCGTAAACCCGAACCTTACAAAGGAAAAGGTATCAAGTTCGTGGGTGAACAGCTTCGTCGTAAGGCTGGTAAATCTGCTAATGCTAAATAGTAAAATCGTACAGTTATGTCATTAAATAAGGTAGAAAGAAGAGCGCGCATCAAATTGCGTATTCGCAAGATTGTTAGCGGAACGGCCCAACGGCCTCGTATGTCTGTCTTCAGAAGCAACAGACATATCTCAGTACAGCTTATCGACGATCTGAACGGTGTTACCTTGGCAGCTGCTTCCTCGCAAGACAAAGAGGTGGCAGAGAAGATCGCCGGACTGAACAAGGTGCAAGTTGCAGCTGTCGTAGGTAAACTGGCTGCGGAACGTAGTCTTCAGAAAGGAGTTTCTGAGGTGGCGTTCGATCGTAACGGATACTTGTATCACGGTAGAGTAAAAATGTTAGCGGATGCCGCCCGAGAAGGTGGTCTTAAATTCTAAGCGATATGTCAAACACGAACATAAAGAAAGTAAGAACAAGCGACCTCGAGTTGAAAGATCGGCTCGTGAGCATCCAGCGTGTTACGAAAGTAACCAAGGGTGGTCGTACCTTCAGCTTTTCGGCTATCGTGGTAGTGGGTAACGAGAATGGCGTGGTCGGTTACGGCCTGGGTAAAGCCAGCGAGGTTACCTCTGCGATTGCCAAAGGGGTGGAAGATGCAAAGAAGAACTTGGTGAAAATCCCCGTGCTTCACGGTACGATTCCTCACAAACAGGAGGCTCGTTACAGTGGATCTTTGGTGATGATTCGTCCGGCAGCTCCCGGTACGGGTGTCATCGCCGGTGGTGCAATGCGTGCCGTGCTGGAGAGCGTCGGCATTCGTAACGTGCTGGCGAAAAGCAAAGGTTCTTCGAACCCCCACAACTTGGTGAAAGCAACCATCGCTGCACTCTTGGAGTTGCGTGATGCGTATAGTGTAGCCCAAGTGAGAGGCGTGTCGCTCAATACAGTGTTTAACGGATAATTCCTCTGAAAATGGCTAAATTGAAAATCACGCAATACAAAAGTCGTATCGGTGCTTCGGCTATGCAGAAGAAAAACCTCGATGCGCTGGGACTTCGCAAAATCAATCAGACCGTAGAACATGAGGATTCGGCCATCATTGTGGGAATGCTCAAGAAGGTACAACACTTGGTCAAAGTTGAAGAAGTGAAATAGAGACCTCCATCGGGAGCGTCGAGGGGGAGTGATCCACGGAGATGTTCCTTAGAAAGGAAGAGTCGCTTAGTTGTTAAATATCTATCGGCGGGTGGTTTGCCCTCACGGAGATGTCCCGCTGATAACTAAAAGATATGAAAGATGAATCTTAGCAATTTAAAACCCGCGGTAGGGTCAACCAAAGCCGAGAAACGAATTGGTCGCGGACAGGGTTCGGGCCATGGAGGTACTTCGACACGCGGAAGCAAGGGTGCCAAATCCCGTTCGGGTTATAGCTCCAAATTAGGCTTTGAAGGAGGCCAGATGCCGCTTCAAAGACGTCTGCCTAAGTACGGTTTCACCAACTTGAAACGGGTGGAGTACAAAGGCATCAACCTCTCAGCTCTGGAGTCTTTGGCAACCCAAAAAGGAGTGAAGAGTATCGACGTAGAGACGCTTGTAGCAGCAGGCTTTGCATCGAAAAATGATCGTGTGAAAATTTTGGGTGGCGGTTCGTTGTCCGTAGCACTGGAGGTTACGGCACACGCTTTCTCCCAATCTGCCGTTGCAGCCATTGAAGCCCAACAGGGTAAAGTCGTAAAACTCTAATGTCTCAGAGATGAAGAAACTGATCGAAACCCTCAAAAACATCTTCAAGATCGAAGAGTTGCGCAAGAGAATCCTCTTTACGCTCTCTTTGCTTCTTGTTTATCGTTTCGGTAGTTTTGTGGTAATTCCGGGGATCAACCCCCAGGCACTGAACGACCTTCAGAACCAGGTGGATGGAAACGGATTGTTAGGGTTGCTGAACATCTTCTCAGGAGGTGCTTTCAGCAACGCTTCCATTTTCGCACTCGGAATTATGCCCTACATCTCCGCCTCCATTGTGATTCAGTTGTTGGGAATTGTGGTTCCCTACTTCCAGAAGATGCAGAAAGAGGGCGAGAGCGGGCGTCGCAAAATTAACCAATGGACCCGCTATCTGACCATCATCGTGCTGCTGTTGCAGGCCCCTGCCTATTTGGCCAACCTGCATCGCACATTGAGCCCCTCCGCTTTTGTGATGGGCGCCAATAGCATCCTCTTCACGGTGAGTGCAACCGTTGTGCTGATTGCCGGTACGATGTTTGTCATGTGGCTCGGAGAGAAAATTACCGATAAGGGTATCGGTAACGGTGTCTCTCTCATTATCATGGTGGGTATCATTGCCCGTCTTCCTCATGCGCTCTTCGCTGAGGTCAACACCCGTTTCACCGAATCAACCGGTGGATTGGTGATGTTGGTCGTAGAGTTGGCGTTGCTCTTTTTGGTGTTTGCAGCCACCATCGCGTTGGTGCAGGCCGTACGGAAAATCCCCGTGCAGTATGCAAAACGTATTGTGGGAAACAAACAGTATGGTGGTGTTCGCCAATATATCCCTCTAAAGATCAATGCGGCAGGTGTAATGCCGATCATCTTCGCTCAGGCTTTGGTTCTCCTTCCTGCGATGTTCTCGCGCTTTGAGTCAACCAGTGGTTTGGCCGCAGTCTTCAGCAATTATGCCGGTTTTTGGTATAATCTGATCTTTGGTCTGATGGTCGTAGCATTCACCTATTTCTATACAGCAATTACCGTGAATCCCAACATGATGGCCGAAGATATGAAACGTAACGGCGGTTTTATCCCCGGTGTGAAACCCGGTAAGAAGACCGTAGAGTATCTGGATACCATTATGACGAGAATTACACTCCCCGGCTCCATCTTCTTGGCCATTGTGGCGATTCTGCCTGCCTTTGCTATGAAGTTGGGAATCAACGACCAGTTTGCCCATTTCTATGGAGGAACTTCGTTGTTGATCTTGGTGGGTGTGGTTCTTGACACTCTCCAGCAGATTGAAAGCTACCTGCTCCTGCGTCACTACGACGGACTCATGAAGACCGGACGCATCAAGGGCAGAACCGCTTAAGTGTTTGAACTATTATGATATATCTGAAAACAGACGAAGAGATTGAGTTGCTTCGTGAGAACAACCTCTTGGTGAGTGCCACATTGGCTGAGTTGGCTCATCATATCGCACCAGGGGTTACCACACTCGACTTGGATAAAGTTGCCGAAGAATTTATCCGCAGTCATGGAGCACTTCCCGGATTTCTGGGTTACAACGGCTTTCCGAATACCTTGTGTATCTCGGTGAATGAACAGGTTGTTCACGGAATTCCCTCTTCAAAAACCGTTCTTAAAGAGGGTGATATTGTTTCGGTAGATTGTGGTACGTTTATGAAGGGGTTTTATGGTGATTCTGCATATACCTTTGCAGTTGGGAAGATTGATCCTCACACCGAGGCGCTTCTCAGAGTAACCAAAGAGGCTCTTTATAAAGGTGTCGCACAGGCTAAACCAGGAAACCGTATAGGGGACGTGGGAAATGCGGTGCAAGAGCATGCCGAACGTCACGGCTATTCAGTCGTTCGCGAGATGGTGGGGCACGGTCTGGGGCATAAAATGCACGAGGATCCCCAGGTTCCTAATTATGGAGCCAGAGGACGTGGCCCGTTGCTCAAACCCGGAATGGTCATCTGCATTGAGCCGATGATTAACCTGGGAAGTCGTGAGATTGTCTTCGAACGAGACGGTTGGACGGTTAGAACCCGCGATCGGAAACCTGCTGCTCACTTTGAGTTTGCAGTGGCGATTACCTCGAAGGGGCCTGACGTATTGACTGATTTCGGTGTAATCGAAAAAGCATTAAACAACTAAGCGCTATGGCAAAACAAGCTGCTATTGAGAAGGACGGAACCATCACCGAGGCGTTATCCAATGCCATGTTTCGGGTTGAACTCGACAACGGGCACGTGATTACGGCTCACATCTCGGGAAAGATGCGGATGCACTACATCAAAATCCTACCCGGAGACAAGGTGAAGGTGGAGATGTCCCCCTATGACCTAAGTAAAGGACGTATTTCGTTCCGTTACAAATAGTTGTCCGTAGGAGGATGTGTCGGCCCTGTTCGACCACAGCAAGCAACGCAGCACGATGTTGCGATTTGTTTACAACACACAATTTTAAGATGTCTGAAAAATGAAAGTTAGAACATCCATCAAGAAGAGAAGCGAGGATTGCAAGATTGTAAAGCGTAAAGGTCGCCTCTACGTGATTTGCAAAAAGAATCCCAAATTGAAAATGCGCCAAGGTTAGTTAAAAATTTAAAAGTCAAGATAATTTATGGCACGTATTGTCGGTGTTGATTTACCAAAAAATAAGAGAGGCGAGATAGGCTTGACCTATATTTACGGTATTGGAAGAAGTACCGCTCGCGCAATTCTTGAGAAGGCTCAGATTAGCTACGATCTCAAAGTGAAGGATTGGAATGACGAGAATATTGCCGCCATCCGTAACATTATCGCCAGCGAAGGTTATAAGGTGGAAGGTGAGCTCCGTTCGTCGGTTCAGCTGAACATCAAGCGATTGATGGATATCGGTTGCTACCGTGGAATCCGTCATCGTTTGGGATTGCCGGTTCGTGGACAGAGCACCAAGAACAACGCCCGTACACGTAAGGGTAGAAAGAAAACCGTGGCTAACAAGAAAAAAGCAACTAAGTAATCGTAGAGAGTTATGGCAAAAAAAGCTGGAACAGTTAAAAAGAAGGTTGTTAAAGTGGAGGCTTTGGGTATGGCCCATGTGCACTCAACTTTCAACAACGTGATCATTACGCTTACCAATGCCAACGGCGAGGTAATTAGCTGGAGTTCTGCCGGTAAGATGGGTTTCCGTGGTTCAAAAAAGAACACGCCGTATGCTGCTCAGACTGCTGCTGCAGATTGCGCTAAGGTTGCCTATGACATGGGTCTTCGTAAGGTCAAAGTATATGTAAAAGGTCCTGGTGCTGGTCGTGAATCTGCGATCCGTACCATCCACGGAGCCGGTATCGAGGTGATGGAGATCATTGATGTGACACCACTGCCTCATAACGGGTGTCGTCCCCCCAACCGTCGTCGCGTCTAATTTTGGGTGATGCTTGATGAATTCAAGATGGGGGTTGTCCGACAACCCCTACCTTTGAGTCTATCGACACGGTAAAACAACTTTTAGAAGAGCATTCTAAAGCATTAAGAAGAAAAATTTCTAACAATGGGAAGATATATAGGACCAAAAACCAAAATCGCCAGAAAATTCGGCGAGGCAATCTTCGGGACGGATAAAGCGCTTGAGAAGAAGAATTATCCCCCGGGACAACACGGACTTGCCCGTAAGCGCAAGAAAGTATCGGAGTACGGTACTCAGCTGCTGGAGAAGCAGAAAGCAAAAGCCATCTATGGCGTGCAAGAGAAGCAATTTTACAAAACCTATGAGGCTGCGGCTCGCGTAGGAGGTATTACCGGTGAAAACCTGTTGAAACTTCTGGAGTGCCGCTTGGACAATGTCGTATATCGTTTGGGTATTGCCCCGACGCGTGCGGCTGCCCGTCAGTTGGTTTCGCATCGTCATATTACCGTCAACGGCAATGTCGTAAACATCCCTTCTTATACGCTGAAGGTGGGTGACACGGTTGGCGTTCGTGAAAAATCGAAAGCCTTGGAGGTGATCCAGGATGCCCTGAGCAGTGGTCGTCGTAGCCGTTTTGCTTGGTTGGAGTGGGAAGGTGCCCAGATGTGCGGTAAATTCCTCTCTAAACCCGAACGTGCCGATATTCCCGAGAATATCAACGAACAGCTGATCGTGGAGTTGTACTCCAAGTAGTAATTTAATCGAGGAGCAATAATTATGGCAATATTAGCATTTCAAAAACCTGAAAAGGTAATAATGCTCGAATCCACCTCTTCCTTCGGACGGTTTGAGTTCCGTCCGTTGGAGCCTGGGTTTGGGATGACGGTCGGCAACGCGTTACGTCGTATTCTTCTCTCTTCGTTGGAGGGGTATGCAATTACGACCGTAAAGGTTTCCGGCGTAGACCATGAATTTGCTGCTATCCCCGGTGTTGTGGAAGGAATGCTTGAGATTATCCTTAATCTCAAACAGGTACGTTTCATTAAGACCGTCGAGAATGTCGATGGCGAGAAGGTTACGGTGAACGTGACCGGTCTCAAGGAACTTACTGCCGGCCATTTCTCGAACTTCTTGACCAACTTCAAAGTGTTGAATCCCGATCTGGTGATCTGTCACCTCGATGAGAGTGTCAAATTGCAGATGGAGCTGACGATTGCCAAAGGGCGTGGTTATGTGCCCGCTGACGAGAATCGTCCCGCCGATGCTGAGTTTGGCTTGTTGCCCATCGACTCGATTCACACCCCGATTAAGAATGTGAAGTATTCGGTGGAGAACTACCGTGTGGAGCAGAAAACCGACTACGAGAAACTCAACCTGGAGATTACGACTGATGGATCGATTCATCCGAAAGAGGCTTTGAAAGAGGCGGCTAAAATATTGATTCACCATTTTATGCTCTTCTCGGATGAGAAAATCACGCTGAATCTCGAAGAGAGCAGTGCTACGGAGGAGTTTGACGAGGATGTGCTGCACATGCGTCAGTTGCTCAAAACCAAGCTCTCGGAACAGGATCTATCGGTGCGTGCCCTCAATTGTTTGAAGGCTGCGGAGGTGGAGACCGTCGGTGATTTGGTGCGATTCAATCGGAACGATCTGCTGAAATTCCGTAATTTCGGTAAAAAATCGCTCTCTGAGTTGGATGACCTGCTTACTACGCTGAATCTCCATTTCGGTATGGATGTCTCGATCTATAAATTGGATAAGGACTAATCTGAATCGATAACGGAGAAAAAACTCACGGCAGTGAGTTTGGCGATGGACCATTGACGCAAAAATTAAGATCACGTAATTATGAGACATAACAAAAAGATTAACCACCTTGGTCGCCAAGCCTCGCATCGCAAGGCTTTGATGTCCAACATGGCATGCTCTCTGATCCAACACAAACGGATCAATACGACGGTTGCCAAAGCAAAGGCTTTGAAGATGTATGTGGAGCCTTTGATTACCAAATCCAAAGAGGACACCACGCACTCTCGTCGTGTGGTTTTCAGTTATCTGAAGGACAAAACTGCGGTTGCTGAGTTGTTCCGTGCCGTAGCTCCGAAGATTGCGGATCGTCCGGGCGGATATTGCCGGATCCTGAAGACGGGTTTCCGTTTGGGAGATGGTGCTGAGACTTGTTTCATCGAATTGGTAGACTTCAACGAGAACTACACCAAAGAGGTGAAAGTAGCCGAGAAACCCAAAACTCGTCGTAGCCGTTCGGGTGCCAAAAAAGCGGAAGCTGTGGCTCCTGCAGTGGAGGCTCCGGTTGCAGAGGCTGAGAAGAAAGAAGAGGCGGCAGAGTAGTTTGTCGTCGACGCTGAGGGAACGAAAGCGAAGATTCGGAGGAGGCTCTCTGTGTAGAGCGGATGCTGGAGCGAGGCATTCTGACCCTTGGAAATATAGCCTGATAAGGGGAGAAAATTCTGAAAAGAGTTTTCTCCCCTTTGTTTGTTGGGTCGCAGCTTGTGGATTCTCTTCTTGTGCCTGAGGGTTTGTTCCTCTGGTGCGTGGGGGCAGGATGGGGCGAAGGGTGGGCGCACGGAAATGGAATGAAAGTTGCAATTTGTTGTGGGTTGTCTTCCTCCTACGAAGAGGGGAGGATTCGGAAGAAGGGGTGTGTACTTTTTGAAACAGCACCTTTTGATGCAGAAAGGGGCAAATTGAACGTGGTTTTGCTGCCAGATCTCTTTGGGTGGAGTCCGGGTGAAGTCCGGGTGAAGTCCGGGTGAAGTGCATTATATCACTCCCTAATCTGGCGTTCGGATGGCGAA
>JAQUZZ010000282.1 GCA_028691095.1 Alistipes sp.
GTGCCGGAAGCACCCCGGTATTGGCCATGTAACCGCACCCAAGCACCAACGTCGACGCGCCGTCGAAGAGTTCGGAGAGCGAGGTCTCCAACGCCCGATAATCGTCACTGTTCCCCGTAATCAAACGAGAGGAGGGGTTGCTCAGCAGAAATTCGTCCGAAGCTGCACAGCGCGCCATGAAATCGCGATGCAGATCGCTGCACGAGAGCCCCAAGTAGTCATTGGAGGAGAGGTTCAGGTAACGCTCGCCCTGATAGCGGATATATTTGCCCTCGGGGTGAAGCGCGGGAAGGCTTCGTAAGTTATCTTCTACGGAGAGACGCTCCAGTTCTTCTTGCATCGGGTTCATACAAAGACCTCCTCGTTACACGTTAGTAGTCGGCATACGGCCTCCTTGCCCTCGGCTCCCAAGTCGATCGAATAGGGATTGACAAAGAGGTCGATGTGGCGACGTGTCACCTCCTCGCTCATCTCCTGCGCATAGTGTCGCACAAAATCGGCAGAGGCCTCCGGATGGGCAAAGGCATACTCCACGCTGCGTCGCACCACCCGATCCACCTGCTGTTGCACGGCAAGATCCAGACGGGTCGACACGGCAATCGCTCCCAAGGGAAGCGGTAATCCGGTCTGTCGCTCCCACTCACACCCCAGATCGACCACCTGTTGGAGTCCCTTCTCCCGATAGGTGAAACGCCCCTCGTGAATCAATACGCCGGCGTCGCACTCCTCGCTCAAGATGGCCTCGGCAATATCGGAGAAGAGGTAAACCCGCTTACGCTGCACCTGAGGGTAGAGAAGACTCAACAGCCGATTGGCCGTAGTGTGCTCGCCGGGAATGGCGACCGTGGCATCGTGCAGTTCATCGGGATAGAGACGATGGCGACTCACCAGTAGGGGGCCATTGCCACGCCCCAAGGCACTGCCGCTGTGCAGAATCTTGTAGTGACCCAAGAGCTGGGGCATCACGGCATAACTCAGTTTGGTCAGGTCGGGCTCGCCATGGAGAGCCGCTTGATTCAGCTCCTCGATGTCGGCCAAGTGAAGGTCGAACGCCAGCCCTTCGGTGTCGATACGGCCATGCACCAACGCGTCAAACATAAAAGTGTCGTTGGGGCAGGTCGAGATATTCAGTTTCAATTTCATAGCATCTCTTTGTCATTGAGCAACAAGGGGAGGAGTGCCGAAACCGTGTCGCTCAGGCAACCCAACGCCTCGGGAATCTGCCACCGCGCCAACGGATCTCCCACATAGTTGGAGATCGCACGCAACTCCAGAAACCGCACGTCATGCAACAAACAAGCATGAAAAAAGGCGGCTCCCTCCATATTCTCGATCTCGACGCCTTGTCGGCTCACAAAGGGAGCTCCCGCAGCATTGACACTGTTGGAGCGCACCTGTCGCAACGGCTCTCCGGGAAGGGCATAGTCACAGGCATAATCCCGCGCAAACTTCGGATCGAAGACTCCCTCGCTGAAGGAACCCAAGTCGGCTTCGCGCTCAGAGACCACCTGCACCGTCTCCCCCAACTGCAAATCACAAGGGGCATAGACTCCGGCAATGCCACACAAGAGGATCCACTGCGGATGATGTTGACTCAGCCATTGGGTCGTGGCCGTCGCACACCGGTAGGCTCCGACACCCGTAATGCGCTGTTCACACTCAGGGGGCAACACCGGGTTGAAATGCGCGGATTCCTGAGGCGACGGGAGCAGAATGAGAATCTTCGGGGTCATGTTTATGCAGCGTTTTGGTTCTAAGCATATAGATCGAGATGAGCAAAGGTAACACAAAAAGTAGAATTCTCAGCCACCAGTGGGAGACAAAAACGATCGCCGTAAAGAGCATGGAGCTCCACAGCGAGATCATGGTCGCAATTTTCACCGACAGCGGAATTCCCTCGCCCGCCTCATACGCCCGAACATATTTTCCAAAGAGCCGATTGCGTTGCAGCCATCGGTTCACCGGAGATTGGCACTGGGTGAAAAAGTAGACTGCGATCAAAATCAACGAGGAGGAGGGGAAAAAGGGGACAAAAGCACCCGCAAAGGCCAACCCCATGGTGGTGTACCCTGCGATCCGATAAAGGAGCATTCTCATAACGTAAACGATGAACTTTTCCTCCCCGTGTTCCGAAAATCATGCCACACGTCGGCGGTGCAACCCGTGGCACACGGTGCGATACTCGGCAGTTCTACGGGGCGGAAGACGCAAAGTTTTCAAAAAAATCGCTATCTTTGTAGCCAAACTTCACGTTGGTGAAGCGCATACACGTTTTTTCACATGGATCTCGCTACTTATTTATTCATTTGACCCTATATGTCAGAAAATTCCATCCTTTCCCGTCTCGACGGGCTGAAAATCAAATACGAGGAGATCGGACAACAGATGACCGACCCCGAAGTGATTGCCGATATGAAGAAGTTCGTCGCCCTGAATAAGGAGTACAAGGAGCTTCAACCGGTGGTCGAAACCAGCGAACGCTATCGCACCGCGATGAATCACCTTGCCGAAGCGAAAGAGATCCTTGAGACCGAAAAGGATGACGAGTTGCGCGACATGGCTCGCATGGAGGTGGCCGAACTCGAACCCGCCTTGGCCCAGATGGAGGAGCAGATCAAACTGCTGCTGATTCCGGCCGACCCACAAGA
>JAQUZZ010000283.1 GCA_028691095.1 Alistipes sp.
CGGGCCGACTGAAGGTGGCTCCGGAACACACCGACGAGGAGGTGCTCCGACTGATGCGCAAGCCCTCGTTTGCACAATTCCAAAAACTCAATGCCGATTTTCACCGGATCTGTGAGGCAGAGGGACTTCGCTACCAGTTGATCCCCTACTTCATTTCGAGTCACCCGGGATGCACCGAAGAGCAGATGAGAGCCTTGGCCGCAGAGACCCGTCGTCTCAACTTCCGTTTGGAGCAGGTGCAGGATCTCACGCCCACCCCGATGACCCTCTCCTCGGTTATGTTCTATACCGGAAGTAACCCCTATACCGGTGAAAAACTCTATGTTGCACGCAGCATGGAGGAGAAACGGCGACAAAAGAGTTACTTCTTTGGAGGAAAAACGCCCCCTACGCCCTCTCGGCCTGCCCCTTCCCCCCACTCCGGAAGTTCGATTCCGAGAGGGAAGAAGCCCCGTCGACGCCTCCCATAGCGACGCTGCGGAGGTCGATTTCTCCGGAATTTTAGGGTACAAAAAAGTAAATTCCGAAATTTCATCGTATCTTTATCCCCCTGCTGCTCCTCGCTCATCGAGGAGCTGTGATTCTTCGGTTCCGATCTGACCATCGCATTTCCAAACCCTTATGCGCGTGCCTTAGGCTTGTCGAAGGCAGGGGTCAGCTCCGAAGCGGAAGCGTGATAATCCGGATTCTCAAATTTTCAGTATCTCATGGCAAAACGATATACCAACCCCACAGAACGCAACGTCGAAGCAATGGCGGCTCTCACCAGCGAGAGCCTGGGACTCCTACCCCCTCAATCCGTCGAATTGGAGGAGGCGGTGTTAGGAGCGTTGATGTTGGAGAAAGATGCTGTCATTGAGATTCAAGGGATCATCACGCCCGACACGTTCTACAAGGAGTCGCATCAGATCATCTATCGCGCCATCATGGAGCTCTCGATGGAACTCAAACCCATCGACCTCTACACCGTCTCCGAGAAGTTGCGGCAGATGCACAAGCTCACCGAAGCCGGAGGAGCCGCCTACTTGGCACAACTGACCCAAAAGGTCGGATCGGCCGCCCACATTGAATATCACAGCAAGATCATCGCCCAGAAGTTTGTACAACGGGAGTTGATCCGTGCTGCCACTGAGATCCAGAAAAAGGCCTACGACGAATCCATGGACGTCACCGACCTGATCGACCTGGCCGAAGGGGAGATTTTCAAAGTCTCGGAGGGTCACGTCAAACGGGATGTGCAGAAGTCGAAGGACATTTTGACCCGCACGCTGCAAGTGATCGAAGAGGCCTCGAAGCGCGAAGGAGGTTTCAGTGGTGTCCCCTCAGGCTTCACGCACCTCGATCGGCTGACCTTGGGGTGGCAACCCTCTGACCTGATTATCATTGCTGCCCGTCCTTCGATGGGTAAAACAGCCTTTGTGCTCACCATGGCACGCAATATGGCCGTCGACTTTGAGCGGGGTGTAGCCTTCTTCTCCCTGGAGATGAGTGCCGAGCAGTTGATGATGCGTCTGATCGTGGGCGAATCGGGTCTCGACTCCCGCGACGTGCGCAACGGACAGTTGACGCCGGAGCAATGGAAGCATCTGGAGACCTCCATCAAGCCGTTGGCCACCGCACCGCTCTTTATCGACGACACGCCGGCGCTCTCGATCTATGAATTTCGCTCGAAGGTGCGACGTCTCAAGACCCAATATGACATCCAGTTGGTGGTCATCGACTACCTTCAGTTGATGACGGCTGCCGTGGATACGCGTGGCAACCGTGAGCAGGAGGTCGCCATGATCTCCCGTTCGTTGAAGGCGATTGCCAAGGAGTTGAACATTCCGATCATCGCCCTCTCGCAGTTGAACCGTTCGGTGGAGTCGCGTGGTGGCAACAAACGCCCCCAACTCTCCGACCTGCGTGAATCGGGAGCGATCGAGCAAGATGCCGACTTGGTTGCCTTCATCCATCGCCCCGAATACTACGGCTTGATGACCGACGAAGATGGCTCACCCACCCAAGGCATGGCCGAGATCATCGTGGCAAAACACCGAAACGGAGCCGTGGACACCATCAAACTCCGCTTCCGCAAGGAGCAAGCCAAATTTTTGGATTACGACGACGTACCCGGTGGCGGCATGGCCGAGATCGGTTCGGGCATGGAGACCGAATTTGGCTCGGCAATCGACGGTGGGGGTCTGGGGATGAGCGGAGCCATGAATGACTTCGGAGGATACGGCGATCTGGGGATGCCCTCCGGTTCGGGAGCCAATCGCGTCTCCTCGTTAGGAGGCGGAGCCCCTGCACCCGACAGCGAAGAGGAGTCGCCCTTCTAAAGGAAGCAACGTAGAGAGCGCTGCATCGAGATGTTCTGCTAACCCTCAATATACCATGTTTGTAAAGAGCTATGCCTGTGCCTTGGTCGGAATCGAGGCTCTCACGGTCTCGGTGGAGGTCAACATCACCTCCGGCATCGGATTGTATATGGTTGGTCTACCCGACAATGCGGTACGCGAAAGCCAAGAGCGCATTCGAGCTGCCTTTGAGAACAGCTCCTACAAGATGAGCGGCCGCAAAGTGGTGGTCAATTTGGCTCCGGCCGACCTGCGCAAAGAGGGCTCGGCTTACGACCTCCCCATCGCCGTAGACATTTTGGCCGCCC
>JAQUZZ010000284.1 GCA_028691095.1 Alistipes sp.
CTGTTCTCCGGTGAAGTGGAAGGCGCCGTTCACCACGGCTGCCGAGTCGATGCGTCGGGGAGCCTCCCCCTCGAAGAGGGTGAGGTAGACCCATCCGGCAATGCCGGTAATCTCTCCATCTACGGTGTATCCGGTTGCCGCAGGCGGGGTTGGACGACAAGTCGAGAGCCCCAGTAGAAGGCTGAGTCCGACAAGCAGTGAGCGTAGCAAGGGTCGTAGGTTATAGGACATAGGGCGTTTTCAAAATAAGGGTTAAACCCCGATCTGTTTTGGTACTCTTTGTTGCAACACAGCCGGTCGCTCCGCAGACGAGGTCTCGATGAGGGTGTCTTGTGGTGCAGAGGGGTGTGAAATGCTATTTTCTAATCCGTTCGGGATGGCTTGCTATAAATTGATCCCAATTTTGTGAGGAGGTGGGGCCTCCTCCGAGAGCCTTCTTGCGACAATGATTCTCGATCTGGGTGATCGGGGCACTCTGAAAGAAGTGGCATACCGCGACGGCCAGCCCGTCGGTGGCATCCAGCCGTTTGGGAAGCTCTTCGAGTTTCAGCAGGCTCTTCAGTACACAGGCCACCTGTTCTTTGGTTGCCGAACCTTGTCCGGTCAAGGCCTGCTTGATGCGTCGGGGGGCATACTCGGCGACTTGGACGCCCTGACTTAGGGCTGCGGCCATGGCCACGCCTTGGGCGCGTCCCAGTTTGAGCATACTTTGCACATTTTCGCCAAAGAAGGGAGACTCCAGTGCCACCTCCTGGGGGCGATACTCGGCAATCAGCGCACTGGTGCGACTGAAAATATAGTGCAACTTCTCGTAGGGATCGGTGAGGCGATGCAGGTCGATGATTCCCAAGGTGACACACTCCATCCGATTTCCTTCGGTTCGCAGGATGCCGTATCCGGTGATATTGGTTCCCGGGTCAATGCCCATAATCGTTTTTGCCGCCATAGTTTGTGGGGTGTGAGGAGGTTGGGGTAAGGGTTTGCCTCCGAGGTGCGGACGGATCTCTATGCTTGCGATACGATCCGAATCCCGCGACCTTCTCCTTTCCGTGTGACTTTACGGATTGTACCTGCAATCGTTCTCTTTTTGAATCACCCGTTTTTAAGGAATCTCAAAGAGGATCGGCATACGTCAGATATGCCGATTTATTGCTTATAGATAGACTCTTAGTGTGTCTCACCTTCGTTATTCAGGGTCGATTTGAGTGCCTCCAACTCCTTTTCCAACTGATGCACGCGGTTGCTCAACTCAGGAAGATTGCGGAAAATTGCGTTAGAACGATGGAATTTCATGCCGGGCAAGGCCGGATAACCCATGTAGGTCAATCCATCCCCGATGTTGTTGGAGACCCCCGTTTTGGATGCCAGTTTGACGCCGTCTCCGATTTGCAGATGACCAGCGATGCCCACCTGTCCCCCGAACATACAGTTGGCTCCGACCTTCGAGGAGCCGGCAACTCCGACCTGTGAGGCGGCCACCGTATTCTCTCCGATGGAGACATTGTGGGCGATTTGAATCAGGTTGTCCAGTTTCACGCCCCGATGAATCACGGTCGACCCCATGGTGGCGCGGTCGATGCAGGTGTTGGCTCCGATCTCCACCTCGTCTTCGATGCGGACGTTGCCGATCTGAGGAATCTTGCTGAATTCGCCCTTCTCGTTGGGGGCAAACCCGAAGCCGTCGGCGCCGATGACCGATCCGGCGTGGATGATGATATGACTCCCCAAGGAGCACATCTCATAGATCTTCACCCCCGGATAGAGCGTTACGTTGTCGCCCAGGGTCACATGATCGCCCAGATAGACTTGGGGGTAGATCTTGCAGTTGTTTCCCACCTTGACGCCTTGTTCCAGTACGGCATAATCTCCCACATAGACATTCTCACCGAGCGACACCGAGTCGTGTATCGAGGCTTTGGGGCTGATGCCCTCTTTTTGGGGTTTGTTGGCGACGTAGAGCTCCAGCAGTTTCGCAAAACAGGAGTAGGCATCCTCCACGCGGATCAAGGTGGCAGCCACAGGAGCCGTAGGAGTGAAGGTGTGGTTGACGATGACGATGCTGGCTTGGGTGGTGTAGATGTAGTGTTCGTATTTGGGGTTGGCTAAAAAGGCTAAAGCTCCGGGTTTGCCCTCTTCGATCTTGGCGAGGGTGTTTACGATGGTTTTGGGGTCGCCTACAATCTCTCCTTGGAGAAAACCGGCGATCAATTCTGCGGTGAATTCCATAAATTTTGCAGTTTTTTGAGCACGGAGGGTGCTATTTGAGGTTTATCGTTGTGGGTTCGGGCGACGTGCGAGCCGTCCGATTCCGAGGTGTTTTACCGATAATTCCGAATATCGATATTTTTCGGCATCAGGGGGGTGGGGTCGCCTCCGAAGGCCAAGAGCTCGCGAATGACACTCGACGAGATGGCCACGTAGTCGGCGGGGGTAAACAGGAGCACGGTCTGGATCTCTGGAAAGAGCGTCCGATTGACCTGCATGATGTTGCGTTCGTATTCAAAGTCAACCGTGTTGCGCAGTCCACGCAGTAGGGTGCGGATGCCCAGCCGGCGACAGAGTAGTCCGGTGAGTTCGGAGTAGGAGCATACGTCGACCCGTGTGTTGTCTTGATAGAGGTCGCGGATCAGAC
>JAQUZZ010000285.1 GCA_028691095.1 Alistipes sp.
GCGTCCGCCGACAATGTCGCGAATGCTGGCAAAGAGATCCCGAAACATATTGGCTCCGATAATCGTCTCACCGCTTACGATCCCGTAGTAGGCGGTGATTCTTTTACCCTCAATGGAGGGTGTGGTTGTTACAATCATCACGTAATAGATTTAAGGTTCGTGTAAGGGGGGCGCGAAAATCGCGTCTTGCTTCTATCCTTTGATCAGATGAATAAACTCCTCTCGCGTTTGGAGTTGCGTGAGAAAGGCTCCGGTGAAGGCCGAGGTGGTGGTGAGTGAGTTCTGTTTCTGCACACCACGCATCTGCATACACATATGAGCCGCCTCAATTACCACTGCGACACCCAGCGGATTGAGTGCCTTCTGAATGCAGTCGCGAATCTGCACCGTGAGCCGCTCCTGCACCTGCAATCGTCGCGCATAGGCCTCGACGACGCGAGCCACCTTGGAGAGTCCCGTGATATATCCGTTGGGAATGTAGGCGACGTGCGCTTTGCCGTAGAAGGGGAGCATATGGTGTTCGCATAGCGAGTAGAGCTCAATGTCTTTGACAATCACCATCTGTTTGTACTCTTCGCGGAATTTGGCCGACAGGAGAATCTGTTGCGGATCCTCTTCATAGCCTTGGGTGAGAAAACAAAAGGCCTTGGCTACGCGTTCGGGGGTTCTGAGTAGACCCTCGCGTGAGGGATCTTCGCCCAAGAGTTCGAGAATCGCTTTGTAGTGATCGGCAAGTTGCTGAAGGGTATCGGGATGATAGAGCTCTTGTTTTTCGTAACGTTGCGGCATGAGGTATGGAATTGAGGATGAAGGAACCTCTATGTCTGGAGTGTCCAGACACGAAGAGGTTGGTTCATAAATTACACAAAAGTAATACCTTTCTTTGGAAAGGCCAAAACTCGGAGGCTGACTTTCAGCGATCAGACGCGTCAACCTCGCAGGATGCGAGTGTCGGGGGGCGGAGTCCGGTTAGGACTCCTTGGACGTCGCGGTGGAATCGGATGCGGTTGCAGCGGCAGAGCGTGCGGCTTTGACCCAGCAGATCTCGGCATAGGTGTAGTCGTTGCCTAAATCCTCCTGCATTCGGGCAAAGCGCTCCTCGGGGTGCTCACGGAGGTAGGCGGTGAGCCGTTGGATCTTCGCTTCGGGCATGAAACGTTCGACCTCCACCGTGCCTCGTCGAATCAGGTCGGCAATGTGACCGTAGAGCGTGGAGGGTGAGAGCCCGCGTTGATGTGCGGCCTCTTCGGGCGTGAAGCCCTCATTGAGCAGGTCAAGGGTGATCTGACGGGTGTCGATCTTGGGTTTGGGCGTTGTGGCGTCGCGATGGGAAGCGGTGGGTTTGGTTGCCGATTTTTGAGGGGGTGAGGGAGCGGCTTGCGTCTCGACCAAGTGCTCAAAAGAGAGGTCGATGCCGTGCTCGGCACGAAAGGCTCCGACGATTTGAAGCACGGCCGTGCCGTATTGTTCGAGAAATTTGGCTCCAACCCCTTTGATCTGCCGCAACTCCGCGGCCGAGGAGGGTAGGAGGTTGCTGATGCCGATCAAGGCCTTTTGGGAGAGGATGACATAGTTCGGAAGGGATCGTGTGGTTGCCTCCTCCTGCCGCCAGTTTCGCAGACGCTCCGCCAGTGCGGGATGAGTCAGGTCAGCCGAGGTTTCGATCTTCACCTCCTTATGGGATGGGGTGTTGCGTGATGTTTTACGCCCCGCGGTCTCCTTGGCGTGCCCCATATCGGGATCGAGGGTGGCCAAGGCGCGCGCTTGGAGGTGACGCTGTGGCGTGAACCCCTCTTGCGCGGCCTCCAAGGTCGAGAGTTTGATGTGGAGTTCGCGAAGTGCGCTTTGCAATCGTTTGCGGAGCTCCTGTTGTGCAACCTGATTGTCCAAGGCGACGTCGCTGGATAGCAGCAACGGCTCGATGACCTGGCGACATTGCGCAGCGAAATAGTCCCGTCCTTTGGCAATCCGTTCGTTGAATGAGGGGTCGGTAGCGGGGTCGGCGGTCTGTGTCGCGAGGCGTTGCAGTTGAGCGATGAAGCGTTGGGCAATGGTCTCGATCGCAAGGGTGAACTGTTCGCAGCCGTTCCGCCATTGGGCGGTCAGGTGGGGATAGAGTGCCCCAAAATAGGTTTCGGAGGTGCGACGCATCAGCTTCAGACTCCGTTCTATGGCATGGAAGTCGAAGAGGTCGAAGAGCAAGCTGAGGTAGTAGTCGCGACGTTGCCGTGCGAGTTCACGCTCGTCGGGTTGGTGTGTAGCTGCGTAATCGTTGAACTGTGCCACGGTGGAGTCGGCAATCATGCAGTGGGGCGAGAGCGGGGTGCGGAGGATGATTCCGTCGATGGTTTTGCATCGGCTCAGGGCGACATAGACCTGCCCGTGCGAGAAGGAGTCGGCCGCGTCGATCACGGCACGCTCAAAGGTGAGCCCCTGACTCTTGTGGATCGTGATGGCCCAGGCCGTTTTGAGCGGGTATTGAATGAAGCGGCCTTCGATGGTCTCGGAGATCTCACCCGTGGCGGGGTCGATCTGATACTTGGCATTGGTCCACTCCTCCGGTTGCAGGAGGATCGGCTCGTCGCTGTCGAGGGGGGTCACCTCCACTTGTTGGTCGTCGAGGGGGG
>JAQUZZ010000286.1 GCA_028691095.1 Alistipes sp.
CGTGGCACAGGTGGTCAGCCGTCTGTTTGATATTGTAGGGTGTGACCGCGCCTATTTCGGAGAGAAAGATTTTCAGCAGATTGCGGTGATTCGTGCCTTGGTGCGGCAGATGCACTATCCCATCGAGATTGTGCCTTGTCCGATTGTGCGTGCGGCGGACGGTCTGGCACTGAGCTCACGGAATGCCCTACTCACGCCCGAACATCGGGCTGCGGCTCCGCGGATCTACCAATCCCTTCAAGAGGGAGCGCGTGAGGCACAGCACCTCAGCGTAGAGGAGGTGCACCGTCATGTGGTGGAGCGCATCCAGAGCGATCCGTTGTTGGAGGTGGAGTATTTCGAGATTGTGAATGCCGAGACCCTGCAACCGGTGACCCAGTGGAGCGATGCTCCCGCAGTGCGGGGTTGCATCACGGTGCATGCGGGTGCCGTGCGGTTGATTGACAATATCGCGTTACACTAAGCCTCGATGCTCCTCCCTTGATGGCTTTATAGGTATGCCGTGGAGGGAAGACCGGATGCGGAGACTTCGCCTAAAAGGAGGTTGTATGGTGGAAACGGACGTTTCTGTGGAAAAGTTTTGGCGTTTTCATAATATATTTTCTAATTTTGTGGGTCTTTCATTGTCCGGTGGCGGGTATACTCTGCCGTGACACAATCTAATCGAAGCACACTGGGTGCGTAGAGCGCATCTTGTGTGGAAAAAGAAACAAAAAGATGCAAATAGAGGTATTCAAATCGAAGATCCATCGTGTTACCATCACGGAGGCCAATTTGAGCTATGTAGGGAGCATTACGATCGACGAGGATCTGTTGGATGCTGCCAACATGATTGCCGGTGAAAAGGTGCAGATCGTCAATGTCAACAACGGCGAGCGGATCGAAACCTACGTCATCAAAGGCGAGCGAGGTAGCGGAGCGGTATGTCTCAACGGGCCCGCGGCACGTCGTTGCGTGGTGGGGGATGTGGTGATTATTATCTCCTATGCGTTGATGGATTTTGAGGAGGCCAAGCGCTTCAAGCCGTGGGTGGTCTTTCCGGATACGGAGACCAACCGCATTATCAAATAGAGCACCCCACCGGTGCTCGTCCGACGGAGCGGAACGCGCGCTCGGTAGAACCTATATCAAACAGGGACGGAAGGTCAAACTTCCGTCCCTGTTTGACGATGGAGCGAGGAAAAGGGAGAATACCGCTAAAAAGCACCTTCCCCAACACCGTAAAGCTCACATTAAGCATATAGTGCTATTTGTTGGCAATAAGCTCACTTGAATATCAGGAATATACCGTGACAGAAGGACACAATCATTCTTAAAAATCACGTAGAATACACGCCGTACTTACAATCCCTTATTTTGATCTTATGACACGACGCGAATTGTGGAATATCGTACAGGAAGCAGCCTCAGCGGTGTATGATCCGCAGGAGGCGCGGGCTTTTACGGCCGTCGTGTGTGAAGGTCGGTTCGGAATGCGCTTTACGGATGTCATTGTGGAGCCGGAGGCTCCCTACCCCGATCGCGAGGAGCTGCCAAGGGTGCTCTGTGAAATCCGAGATCACCGTCCGGCACAATATATTGTGGGATACAGTTGGTTGCTGGGCCATCGCATTGCAGTGCGGGAGGGCGTGTTGATTCCGCGACCTGAGACCGAGGAGTTGGTGCAGCGCATCCTCGACCGCTATCGAACCACCGAGGGACTTCGCGTGCTCGATGCCGGAACCGGAAGCGGGTGCATTGCCGTGGCTTTGGCGGCCGGACTTCCTCGGGCTTCGGTCTTGGGGGTTGACGTTTCGCCGTCGGCCTTGGAGGTTGCGCGGAGCAATGGAGCCGCTCAGGGCGAATCCTTGCGTTTTGCGCAGTGCGATCTGCTGCACGAGGAGCCGGAGGGTCTATTTGAGGTGATCGTGAGTAACCCCCCCTATGTAACCCGACGCGAGCAGGCGCAAATGGCGCCCAACGTCTTGCAATACGAACCCCATCGCGCCCTATTTGTCGAGGATGACGACCCGTTGCTCTTTTACCGGACGATTGCACGGCTGGGGCAGCGGCATTTGACTTCGGGGGGGGCGTTGTGGTTTGAGATCAATGAACATTTTGGAGCGGAGACCCAAGCGCTGTTGCGCGCGGAGGGTTACGTCGCGATTCAGGTGCATCGTGATCTGTTTCAGAGGGAACGCATGGTGGAGGCATGGTGGCGATGAAGCGATTGAAAACGGCAGAGGAGGCACTGTGTAGCCTGATGGATCGGTGCGCCCGCAGCGAGACGGCTCCTTCGGACGTGCGACGCCTGTTGCGACGTTGGGAGATCGCAGAGGCAGAGAGTGCGTCGATTCTCGATCGACTGGTGCGGGAACACTTCGTGGACGAGCGTCGCTATGCGGCGGCTTATGCGCGGGACAAGAGTCGGCTGAGTCGCTGGGGCTTCTATAAGATCCGTGCTGGACTGCGGATGAAGCAGATTGCCGAATCGGTGATTGCTGAGGTGTTGGCCGAAGAGGTCGACCCCCAGCAGTTGCGTGAGAAGTTGGAGGGGCAGTTGCGTCGCAAGGCGTCGGCTCTTTCGACCGACAACCCCTATCAACGTCGCAATAAGTT
>JAQUZZ010000287.1 GCA_028691095.1 Alistipes sp.
GGTGAGGTTGGTCGGAAAGTTTTTCAATATCTTAATGTATTGGTAAACATAAAGATACAAAATTAAATCCAATTAAACAACTGATGATCAGTATTGTAAACCAAATATTTTTAAACAGACTCTTATCTTGCATTGAATAAATAGCTCAAACACAGTGTGCTATTGATCCGTAATCACCTCATCGGTATGTCCGACATCTCCTGTAAACAAAGGGCTTGATCATGCTTTTAGGTTACTTAAAATAACTACTCTAATCCTGATTTTATGTTGAAACACATCGTTCCCATCCTACTCTTTGCACTCTGCGTTGCGGCTTGTACCGAGGAGAAGCAACCCGATCCTCCCACGCCGACGCCTGAACCTACCCCCACACCCACACCCTCTGATACGACCAAAGAGGTGATCGCCACCGTCGATCCCTTTACGTGGGTCAGCGTCGATGCCTTGGGACGCACCATCGAACCCGGAGTGGGCTACCAAACCCCGGAAGTGCGGGGCGAGCGTACCGTCGGAATTTTCTACTTTCTTTGGCTGGGATGCCACTCCTATGACACCGGAGTCCCCTACACGGGCGACGTGGTTACCCCGCGACCCTCCGATACACAGAGTCCCTATGATATTCAGAAATTGCTGAATGCCAATCCCCAGAATCCGGCTTACGGCCCCGAGCAGATGTTCCACCATTGGGGCGAACCCTATCTGGGTTACTATGTCTCCAACGACGAATGGGTCATCCGCAAACACGCCCAGATGCTCACCGACGCGGGCGTCGATGCCGTCTTCTTCGACGTCACCAACGGCTTTACCTATATGTCCATCGTTAAGAAGCTTTGTGAGGTCTACACCCAAATGCGCAAAGAGGGGAGTGCTACCCCTCAGATCTCGTTCATCTTCAGTGCCAACGTCGAGGGAGCCACCAACTCGGTCTATAAAGATCTCTACGCCAAGAAACTCTATAAAGACTTATGGTTCCGTTGGGACAACCGGCCGCTGCTGCTGTGTAATCCCGAAGAGGCCTCCTCGGTGATCCGTACGGTCTTCACCCTGCGTCACTCGTGGTTCCTGTGGAATAGCTCCGAAGACAAATGGTTCGGCAACGGAGAGGACAAGTGGCCGTGGGGCGGATGGTATCCTCAGAAACCGGGACTCCATAACGGAGAGAACGAGTATGCCTCGGTTATGGTTGCCACCCATCCGGTCTCCAACATCGGACGGAGTTTCGACGTGCAGACCAACAGCCAGCCTCAGAGCACCAACTCCGGAGCCGGCATCTACTTTCAATCCCAGTTCAACTATGCCATGAAACTCGATCCGAAGTTTATGTTCTTCACCGGATGGAACGAGTGGGTGGCACAGCGTTTTATCTCCAAGGAGGGAGGTCAACCCATGTTGGGTCGCCCGCTGCCTGCCGGAGGAAGCTTCTTTGTCGATCAATACAATCACGAGTTCAGTCGCGACATCGAACCGCTCCGGGGCGACTTTGGCGACAACTACTACTATCAGTTGGCCGACTTCATCCGCCAATTTAAGGGAACCAAACCTCTCCCCGTCTACAACCGCACTTATGCCATTGCAATCGATGGAACGATGAGCGAATGGAAACCCGTGGCATCGGCTTACGCCGACGACAAGGGGGATGTGGCTCATCGCAGCCACTTTGGATACGGCAGTGTGGGACAACTGGTCAACCAAACCGGCCGCAACGACATCATCCAAGCAAAAGTCGCCACCGATGGTAAAAACCTCTACTTCTATGTGAAGACGGCCGCGGCGCTCACCTCCTACAAAGATAAAAACTGGATGCGACTGCTGTTGAGCGTCAAGGGAAGCACGACGCCCGCATGGGAGGGATTCCAGTATATCGTCAATCGCAACCCCTCCGAGAGCCAAACCTCGCTGGATGTGTGCACCGGAGGATGGAACTGGCGCAACCAGGAGGCAATTCCCTATAAGGTGAACGGCTCAGAGATGGAGCTCAGCATTCCCTTGGCCTCGCTGGGAATTAAAACAGCGAACCAGTTTACCGTGGACTTCAAATGGGTGGACAACGCCCTCTCGACCGGAGAGATTCAGGAGTGCCTCACCGATGGTGATGCAGCGCCCAACGGTCGTTTCCGCTATCGCTATCAATTCCAGAAATAGCACATACCGCATACCCCCGAATCAATGACCGATGCCGTGAACGCTCTGCGCTCACGGCATTGTCATGATAGGGAATTGGGGTTTCTGTTGCGATTCTTGCTAAGAATTTCTATTTTTTATAAAAGAACGTTTTTTTAATCTCATTCCAAAGGTTACCTTTGTACAACAGAGGGAAAGAATCCGCTGGTGCGAAACGAAGTAATCCATTAAAAAACCTTTCGTCACGGTATATGCTTGATATACCTATGCGTTGATTGTTCATGAATAGCACACGGTGCTAAAAACCAAACTAACTCTATGAAAACAAATTTACTAAAGCTCAAATTTCTGATTCCGAGCCTGATGACCATGGTGCTGCTGCTGTCCTGCGGCAAAGACTCGACCGGTGATGATCCCTCTCCCGATCACCCCGACCCCACGCCGGAGGAGTCTGCCAAGGTGAATCCGGCCTTG
>JAQUZZ010000288.1 GCA_028691095.1 Alistipes sp.
CCAGGGAACCCAGGATGTGAGCAATTGTTTTTTGCTCAGGGAGTGGTGGAAGGGTCAGCTTGAATTTTGAACAATCCCCAACCCGAATATGGCTGACCACTGATCCGGAGCCTTCGTGCAAATAAAGCTGATGCTGCAAGTCTTGAGAAAGAAAACTATATAGAAGAAACTGCGAATCCAATTTTTGGGGGTTGGCTCGGTATTGCATCACCCTTTGTCCAAGGAAAATAGATTCGTCAGTGTTAACAATTCCGACTTCTCCCAAAGGAGCTTCTCGCGTAAGTAGAACATCGCCTTTTAACACGAGTGCTCTTCGTGTCCATTTCTTGAAAATTCCTTCCTCAACGAAGTAACACCCTTCTGTTGAAACTCGGCCATTTTTAATATTTGGAGTTCGTATCATTTTGTACGGAGTGGGGCCTTCGATGATTGGGGCAGTTTTATTCACACAATCGACGATAAGATCGCAAACTTCCGAAATAATGACTCGCACCCACTCACTCCCCATAACCCAACCCCGCCAAATTCTTCCGAATCACCTCATCCAACTTCGCCGACTCCTCCATCTGCGCATACAGCGTCCGGCTCATCTCCCGCATCTTGGTCTCAAAGGGAATGCCGTCATCCTCAATATCCGCCGCGCCCACATAACGCCCAGGCGTGAGCACGAAATCGTGCTTGCGCATCTCTTCGAGGGTGGCCGATTTGCAATAGCCGGCCACGTCTTCGTATGGGGGAAGAGGGGAAGGTAGGAGCGCGGGCGTCCCGCCCGCATTAAAGGAAAAAGCGGGCGAGACGCCCGCGCTCCCTCCCTCCTCTCCTCTCTTCACCTTACTCCCACTCCTCCACGAGTGGTAGGTTTGAGCAATAGCCGCAATATCTTCACCAAGAAGTTCCTTTTGGGTGCGGCTTATCATCGAGCCCATCTTACGGGCATCAATAAAAAGGGTCTCGCCCTCGCGGTTGCGATAACCCCGCTCATCATCGGCCTGCTTCGATTTACTCAAAAACCAAAGGCAAACGGGAATCTGGGTGGTGTAGAAGAGTTGGCCGGGCAGGGCGATCATGCAATCCACCAGATCATTTTCCACCAACTTTTGCCGGATCGTGCCTTCGCCCGTGGTGTTGGTCGACATCGAACCATTGGCGAGCACAAAACCGGCCACGCCATGCTCGGAAAGTTTCGAAACCATGTGGAGAATCCAAGCGTAGTTGGCATTGCCGGTGGGTGGGGTCTCGTAGCCGCTCCAGCGGGAATCGTGGACCAGCTCATTGGCGGCCCGCCACTCCTTCATGTTGAAGGGCGGATTGGCCATGATGTAGTCGGCCTTCAAGTCAGGATGCTGGTCCTTGAAAAAGCTGTCCGCCGGGACCTCGCCGAGGTTGGCCGAGAGCCCGCGCACCGCCAGATTCATCTTGGCCAGCTTGTAGGTGGTGGCGGTGTACTCCTGCCCGTACACCGAAATATCCTTGGTATTACCGTGGTGACTCTGCACAAACTTGAGCGACTGGACAAACATGCCGCCCGAACCGCAGCAGGGATCGTAGATCTTGCCCTTGTAAGGTTCGATCATTTCGGCGATCAGGTTGACCACGCATTTGGGCGTATAGAACTCGCCCCCCAGCTTGCCCTCGGAGGCGGCAAATTTGCCGAGGAAATACTCGTAGACCCGGCCGACCACGTCCTCCTCCTTGTCCGCCACGGTGTCGATATTGTTGATCGTATCGATCAGGGCCGAGAGCTTGCTGCCATCCAGGCCGATGCGGGAAAAATAGTTGTCCGGCAGGGCACCCTTGAGCGAGGCATTGCTCTTTTCCACTGCAGTCAGGGCCGAGTCGATCCGGATGGCGATGTCATCCTGCTTGGCGTATTGCTGAATATGGCTCCAGCGGGAGGTCTCCGGCAAATAAAAAATATTCTTCATGGTGCAGAACTCCACCATGTCGGCATATTTCTCCTTACCCTCGGCGAGCAGTTCCGCCCGCCGCTCCTCGAACTTGTCCGAAACGAACTTGAGGAAGATCAAACTCAGGACAACGTGCTTGTATTCGGAAGACTCAACACTGCCCCGCAACCGGTTGGCGGAATCCCACAGGGACTCTTCGAATCCTTTCTCGTTTTTCGGGGCTGCTTCTTTCTTGGCCATTCGTATTCCGTGAAATCCTTTAATTTGTCTTTTCCGGCACCTTCTCGGTGTACCTACCAAGAATCGTATTTCATATCAGTCCGGTATTCTGTCAACGATATTGCCGAACCTGAGCCCAAAAGGGTGTAGGCGGTTAACCCCAAGCTCAGCTTTGGGGTTCATGTGGCGGGTAGGGTCTTCGGATTGAACCCAAGAACGAGGCTAAAATGCAACGGCCCTGGGATGAGCAAGAAAGGGATTGATGGCCCCCTCAGACTCCAACCATTTCCCGACAACCCTATCGTAGCCCGACGCCGGCGGAGGACTCTGTTGTACTGTATATATTTCTTTAGCTAACTGAGCAGCAATTTATGGCAAAATCGCCAAGGTAGCCTCTCCTTCTACGAAGTCATTCAGTGCAGTCCCAATAACAATGGGTACCCACAAACTCATATTCGAGG
>JAQUZZ010000289.1 GCA_028691095.1 Alistipes sp.
AGAATATGGGAGTTGTAGTCCACGTTGACATTGGCCGAGAAGGTGTCGTCGGGGTAGATGATCAGTTCGACGCCACGTTCCGGAACCGAATAGACGGTTTTCTCCGTGACGGTGTAGTAGTTTCGGATGGCCTCCAGCTCTTTCAGTCCGGCAGCTTGGATGGCTGCGACATATTCGCGAGCCGAGCCGTCCATGATAGGGGTCTCCGGTGCATCGATTTCGATGCAGGCGTTGTCGACGCCGCAACCCCACAGGGCTGCCATAATGTGTTCGATGGTGCTGATGCGCACGCCTCGTTTCTCGATGGTGGTTCCACGGGAGGTGTCTACCACATAATCGGCCAAGGCCTCTACTTCGGGTTGTCCTTCGAGATCGGTTCGCTTGAATTTGATTCCGTAACCTGCCTCAGCCGGTTGTACGGTCATCGCGACCTGAAGTCCGGTGTGCAATCCTTTCCCGCAAAAACTGAGCGGAGCATTCAGTGTAGTCTGTTTAGAGGACATCTTTTTTGTTTAAGATTTGAATAATCGGTACCTTCAAGAAGAGAGCGTGGAGGGACTGACGATGGGTTTTGTTGTATGATTGATGGGTCTGAGACGCTCTGTTCCGAATTCGGGAAAGCCGCAAGGCCAAGGAATATACCATACAAAATAACAAACAGACTCCATTCGCCGAGATCAAGAATCCTCCTCCCCAGCAAATATCGCCCTTTACCTCTCTCTTGAAAAGATAAGGCCTTCACTTCAAAGTGTTGTTTCAGGAAAAGCGACCGAACGTTTCGGCTCTATGCGGTCTTCCACGAACAATCCTCAGCAGGAAGGTACTTATTTATCGGCAAAGGTATGAAATTTCTCTAAGAAATTGTACTTTTGTTCGGTTTTTAAGTGTGTTTATTCTCCATTTCCTGTGCTTATAAGACTCAGAAAGATTGATTCTTGCAGCCCATGGACGCGAAATATAGCAGTTTGACTCTATGATGGATTCCTCATCAAAACGACCCTCTGAAAGCAAGGAAGGCACGGTGCACCGAAAAATTTCGGCACCTCCAGCCCCTCCGCGTCGTCCTCGTATGCGCCTCCCTTTTGAGAAGCGACCGACCGATGTGGGGTCGTGGGCTTATGAACATCGGGTGGGATTGTGTTGTATGATTATTGCCTATTTGGCTTTCGGCATCGCCTTTGTGGGGGTGAAGATTATACTCAACGAACGCCCGACCCTCAATACCCTCTATATTGATTTAACAGAGTTGCAGCCGGAGCCTCAGCCCGAACAAGAGACCCCTGAGATGCAACAGAAGGAGGATTGGAGTGGCGTCCGGAATCGGGTCTCCGATGAGAACGGTCGCGATCAGTCGGTGGGGTCGATGCGTGAGTCCGAGGCCTCTGCTTCGCGTTCCAAGTCGACGACCGATTTCCAAGAACAGTTGGATGCCGAGGCCGAGGCGGTTGCCGGTCGAGTCCGAGCCGGTCGCGATGCCTTTGAGAAGGGGCGACGCGAGGAGCAGGAGATGATCGATCGCAACAAGGCTCAACGCGAAGCGAAGCCGGGCGAGAAGGCCAGTGGCGTGAAACAAGCGGGTCGGGTTTTGGTCTCCTATTGGCTTCCCAACCGTCGGGATGTATCGCTGGTGGTTCCGGCTTATCAGTGCGAAGGTGGGGGTGAGGTAACCATTGCCATCACCGTCAACCGCAACGGACGGATTACCGCTGCCTCCGTGAAGGAGGGTTCGGGAAACTCCTGCATCGACGACACCGCGATTCAGGCGGCACGTCGCTCTCAGTTCAATGTCGATGCGTCGGCATCGGATCGACAAAACGGAACCATCACCTATACGTTTGTACCGCAGTAGCGGGGGGGACGTGAGCCTTAGACCGCGCAGTTCCAATAAACAACGCACGCCTTCTTCGGGGCGTGCGTTGCTTGTCTTTGGGGGTGAGGTATCCCTCGTTGCTTTAATAGGGGGGAGTGACTTCGTTTTGCTTACCGCCTCCTTGCGTTTTTCAGGCTCTCTCTATAAAGGCTCATTCCAGATCTTCCAGCCCGCCTCGGCTTGTCCCACAAGCATCTCGTAGCCGTTCAGGACGGCCGCTCCGTGTGCGGCTCCGCGTCGCAGAAACTCCGTAAGAGGAGGGTTGTAAACCAGATCGAAGAGAAAATGGTGCGACCCGATCCCCTCGTAGGGTATGGGTGGAAATCCTTCGACTTTCGGGAAGGTTCCCAGGGGGGTTGCATTGACAATCAGCGGATAATCGGCCACAATCTCCGGCGTAAGGCTTTCGTAGGTGTAGCCACCACTGTGGGCTTGGCGAGAGACCCCGATGCTCGCAATCTCCAACTGTTGCAGTACAAAATGGACGGCCTTAGAGGCTCCGCCACTCCCCAACACCAACGCCTTCGCGGGATGAGCTCCGTGCAGCAGGTGCAAGAGAGCGCTCCGGAAACCGAGTGCATCGGTGTTGTATGCGATCAACCCCGCGGGGGTGACACGGACGCAATTAACGGCTCCGATTGTTGCGGCTTCGGGGCTGAGATGCGCCAGATAGGGCAAGATCGCCTGCTTGTGCGGGATGGTGACA
>JAQUZZ010000015.1 GCA_028691095.1 Alistipes sp.
GTATCGCCCGAGATGCACCGCTCCTACTTGAAGAACATTCCAGCCATCGACATCGTGGCTTCCGGATTCTTCGACACCATCGGACTCTACCGCACCCCTACCGAGGAGCAACGCACCGAGTGTGAGGCGTGGATGCGCTGTTTCGGCATCGAGGCGTTGCGCGACCGCTCGTTTGTGAAGCTCTCCTCCGGAGAACAGCGACTACTGTTGCTTGCACGTGCCTTTGTCAAAGACCCCGATCTGTTGATCTTGGACGAACCGTTGCACGGACTCGACTTCCGACGCAAGGCCATCGCACGTTCGGTGATCGAGACCTTCTGTGAGCGGCCGGGCAAAACCATGATCTACGTCACCCATTACGAGAACGAACTCCCGCCCTGCATCGACCACAAACTCACCCTGCATCGCATCGAGGAGTAGCAAGCGGAGGCGCTCTTTCAGCCCCAACGATGCGGGCTTTCGGTCGGGCATCGACTTGGTCTCTTCCGTTCGTAGCCCCTCTTCCGAAACATAGCGTACCCCAAGAACGAAGCGCGTCCTGCCGATGATCGACAGGACGCGCTTCGTTCTTGTTTGGGATAAACCCTCGTTATTTCACCGGGATTTTATCAATACGTGCTTGATGACGCCCCCCCTCAAATTCGGTCTCCAAGAAGGTATCTACCACCTTGAGTGCCGTATCGTTGTCGATAAAACGAGCGGGCAACGAGCAGATATTCGCATTGTTGTGCTTCCGTGCCAACGAAGCGATCTCCGGCTCCCAGCAGATGGCAGCCCGAATGCCTTGGTGTTTGTTCAGGGTCATCGTAATGCCGTTTGCACTTCCGCAGATTGCAATACCCCGCGGCTCTTCGCCCTTCTCAATCGACTCAGCCAAGGGATGCGCATAATCCGGATAGTCGCAACTCGCCTCCGAGTGGCATCCGAAGTCATAGACGTCAAATCCTTTGGAATCCAAGTACCCGATCAAAAATTCCTTGAGTTGATAACCCGCATGATCGCTGGCTATTCCAATTTTAGGTTTTTCCATAAGTCTTCTATTTTAACGGGAGTCGCACAAAACGGACTCCGTGGTTTTAGGTACAACGTGTGATCGACCCCTCCATAACAGCCCTTCCAACGGTGCAGAGAAGAGGGTTTGAGGTTGTCGGCCTTCGTTACTTATGACGCGCGGCCAACTCCTCCTCGATGTCCGCAAGGGTCACGCCCTGGTTCTCCATGAGCACCAGCAGATGGTAGAGCAGATCCGAAACCTCGTAGATCAAATCGGACTTATTGTTTGCCACCGCCTCAATGATCGTCTCGGCCGCCTCTTCGCCCACCTTCTTTGCGATCTTCTTGACCCCCTTGTTGAACAACTTGGTGGTATACGATCCTTCGGGCATCTGCTGATGACGCTCACGAATCACATTGGCCAATTCGCCGATGAAACCCTCGTTTTCACGCTCCGCAAAACAGGTTTTGGTTCCCTTATGGCACACGGGTCCCACCGGAACCACACGCACCAACAACGTATCGCTATCGCAATCTTTGGCGATGCTTCTGACGTTGAGAAAATTGCCACTCGTCTCACCCTTTGTCCACAGACGGCTCTTCGTGCGACTAAAGAAGGTCACCCTTCCCTCAGCCACCGTCTTGTTGTAGGCCTCCTCGTTCATGTAGCCCAGCATCAACACTTGGCGGGTGTTATCGTCCTGAATAATGGCGGGGATCAATCCCTCACAGCTCTTGGCCGCATTCAATTCACTAAATGGTATCATGGGTAAATAATTTTCAAACACGCGTTTGGCTCTTCCTCACGCAATGATTCGTCCGGCAGAGCCTCTCGACCATCCACCGCACCCGCGGGATCAGGGGTTCCTCAAACGCTCTACAAAGATAGTATTATTTTTGCAATCAGATCCGCACCGGAATCTGTTGTTCGTGCAATGCCTGTTTTAGTTTCGGAATCGGAATCTCCCCGTAGTGGAAAATACTGGCTGCCAACGCTGCATCGGCACGTCCCACGGTCAACACCTCGGCAATATCCTCGATCGAACCGGCCCCTCCCGATGCAATCACCGGAATGGAGAGCATCTCGGCCATACGGGCGTAGGTTTCACAGGGATAGCCGTTTTTCGTACCGTCATGATCCATCGAGGTGAAGAGGATCTCTCCAGCTCCTCGATCCTGTGCCTCACGCGCCCAACTGAACAGTTCTCGCTCCGTCAGTCGATGTCCGCCATGGGTGGTCACCCGCCACACGCCGTCGATCTGCTTGGCATCAATCGCCACCACGATAAACTGATTGCCGTATTTCTGTGCAATATCGCTAATGAGTTGCGGATTCATCACGGCCGCACTGTTGACCGTCACCTTGTCGGCTCCCGCCTTGAGCAGTCGTCCGGCATCCTCCACCGAAGCAATTCCTCCGCCCACGGTAAACGGGATGTTGATGTTGGCCGCAATGCGCGTCACCAACTCCGCAAACGTGCGCCGTCCCTCCATCGAGGCACTAATGTCCAAGTAGACCAACTCATCCGCACCCTCTTGGGCATAACGACGCCCCAAGGCCACCGGATCGCCCACATCTTTCAACTCCAAGAAATTGATTCCCTTGACCGTCTGTCCGTTCTTAATATCCAGACACGGAATAATTCGTTTTGCTAACACGTCCTCTTATTTTTATGCGTTTTGATTAAAATAACGCTCCAACCGATCGAATCCGATCCGACCCTCATAGATCGCCTTGCCGACCACCACACTACGCAGTCCCTGACGATCCAGCTCCTCAATATCACTCCATGCACTGATTCCACCACTCACCGTGATGTCGATCTGTGGAAACCGACGCTGCAAGGCGACGTAAAGGGGAATCGAAGGCCCCGAAAGCATACCGTCCTTTGCAATGTCGGTGCAGATCACTTGGCTGAGACCCTGGGGCTCAAAGCTGGCGATCAGCTCCTCGACGCCCATCGTTGCCGCCTCCATCCATCCGTTGATGGCAATGCGACCGTCACGAGTGTCCGCGCCGAGAATCATGTGTTCGGCTCCAAACTCCGCCACCCAAGCCCGAAAGTCATCGGGACACTTCACCGCCACACTGCCACAGATGGCACGGGTCGCCCCACTGCCGAAGACACTGCGCAAGGCCTCGGCACTCTTGATGCCTCCGCCGTACTGCACCTGCAAGCGGGTATGCGAAGTGATGCGTTCGAGCACCTTCAAATTCACCGGATGCGAAGCCTTCGCCCCATCCAGATCCACCAAATGGAGGCGTCGCACCCCACAGGCTTCGTAACGTAGTGCCACCTCCAGGGGATCTTTGTAATAGGTAGTTTGACGATCGTAATCGCCTTGGGTCAGGCGGACACACTCGCCGCCAATCATGTCAATAGCCGGAATAATCTCTATCATAGTCGTTTGCAGTAACCCATTTTTTATTTCGCCACGGACAACGATCCGCACAACCCAACGCTTTGCGTCAAAGACCCAAAGACGGGGTGTTTACATTTTCAAAAAGTTTCGCAGAATACACTCTCCCACCGAGGCACTCTTTTCGGGATGAAACTGTGTACCGAAGAAGTTATCTTTGCAGAGTGCCGCACTGAAGGGCACGCCGTATTCGGTTTGGGCAATCGTATCGGCTCCCACGGTCGGGGCATAGGAGTGCACGTAATAGACGTAGTCTCCCTCCCGAATCCCCTCGAACAACGGTGAGCGCAACTGTTGAATGCTATTCCATCCCATGTGGGGAACCTTCAGGTTCGGGAGGGTGAATTTACGCACCTCGTGATCGAAAATGCCCATACATTGCGCCTCGCCCTCTTCGCTACGACGGCACATCAACTGCACCCCGATGCAGATGCCCAGCACCGGCTGGGTCAGCGAGCGAATCACCTCCACCAAACCGCGCTCCTGCAACTTGTGCATCGCACTCGACGCCTCTCCCACCCCGGGCAGCAAAACCCGTTCGGCAGCCCGAATCCGTGCCGGATCGGCTGTAATCTCATACGTGGCACCCAATCGGCCAAGCGCATTGGATACGGAACAGAGGTTGCCCGTATCATAATCTATCACCGCTATCATAATACCCCCTTGCTACTTGGTAATTCAAATTTAAAACTATTGCGGGCGATCGCCATCCGAATGGCGCGAGAGAAGGCCTTGAAGACCCCTTCGATCTTGTGGTGTTCGTTCTCGCCCTCGCCCGAGAGGTGCAGGTTGCAACGCGCTGCATCGGCAAAACTTTTGAAGAAGTGGCGGAACATCTCGGTGGGCACATCGCCCACCCGCTCGCGATGGAACTCCACCCGCCAATCGAAGTCGATGCGTCCTCCAAAGTCAATCAACGCACTGGCGCGACACTCGTCCATCGGCAAGAAGTAGCCGTAACGCTCAATGCCTAATTTCGACCCCAAAGCCTCGTAGATCGCCTCTCCCAGCACGATGGCCGTATCCTCGATCGTGTGATGCTCATCGACCTCCAGATCGCCGTGTACCTCAACCACCAACGACACGCCGGCATGGTGGACGATCTGATCGAGCATATGGTCGAAGAATTTGAGTCCCGTATCAATATGCGACGCCCCGCTTCCATCGAGGTCTATGGCCACCCGAATCGATGTTTCGCGCGTATTCCGCACGATCTCCGCGCAACGCTCTCCGGCACGCAGGAATTGCCAGACACGGTTCCAGTCGTCGGTAATCAACGCACAACACGCCTCCAGCCCCGCTTCGGCCACCATGCGACGTCCGGCCTCCACGGGTTGCAACAGGATCGCCCGTGCCCCCAAATTATACGCCAGTTCGACATCCGTAATCCGGTCGCCAATGACCCATGAATGAGCCAAATCATAGCTTCCGTCGAGGTATTTGCCGAACATTCCTGTGCGCGGTTTGCGGGTAGGAGCCTGCTCAGCGGGCAGGGTGCGGTCGATCAGGAAGTCGTCGAAACGGACTCCCTCACCCTCCAAGGTGCGCAACATCCATTGGTGTGCGGGCCAGAAATCGGACTCCGGAAAGGAGGCAGTCCCCAGTCCATCCTGATTGGTTGCCATCACCAACGCATAATCCAAGGTAGCAATCCGACTCATCGCCGTAATAGCTCCCGGCACAAAGGCCAATTTTTCCAATGCGTCGACCTGAAAATCGACGGGGGGTTCGACAATCAATGTGCCGTCCCGATCTATAAAGAGTACTTTCTTCATCTTTAGGTTTTTCTATTCACTCACGTGCAGCGGATCGATCTTTCACGCGACACCCGCTGAGCCGCCTCCCGTATCTTACACCCTCCGTACACGGATCGGCTATGCCTGGGACAGAATCTGGAGCAGGTGATCGTTCTCCTTGGGGGTTCCGATCGTGATGCGCAGACACCCTGCACACCCCGCAATCCGCGACCGATCGCGCACAATCACGCCCTCCTCAATCAATCGGTTGTAGAGGCCTCGCGCATCCTCCACCTTCACCAACACAAAGTTGGCATCCGTAGGATAGACCTTGCGAATGATCGGCAGGGTCTGCATCGCCGCCACAACCCGTTGCCGCTCGGAGCAGATCTCGGCCACCTGAGCCTCCAGCCCCTGTGCCAACCGGTCATACACCAGCTTCTGGGTCACCACATTGATGTTGTAGGGATACTTCACGCGACTCATGGTCTCGATGACCACAGGCTGTGCAAAGGCCAACCCCAGTCGCAACCCAGCCATCCCCCATGCTTTGGAGAGGGTCTGAAGCACGATCAGATTGGGAAATTCATCCAGCCGGTGCAGGAAGCTCTTCTCCCACCCCGCAAAGTCGATATAGGCCTCATCGAGCACCACCATACCGTGGAAAGCCCGAAGAATGCGTTCGACCTGCGCGGCCGGCAGCAGGTTGCCCGTCGGGTTATTCGGGGAGCAGAGGAAGAGCAGTCGCGTGGCCGCATCGGTCGCCGCAAGCAACTTCTCCTCATTCAGGGAGAAATCGGGCTCCAGTTGCACCTCACGCATCTGCACATCATTGATCGCCGCCGCCACCTGATACATTCCGTAGGTCGGAGCCATCGACACCGCATTGTGGCGTCCCGGCTCACAGAAGACCCGAAATACCAGATCAATCGGTTCATCCGAACCGTTTCCGATGAAGATCTGCTGCACCGGCACGCCTTTCACCTCACCGAGTCGACGTTTGAGTTCCCTCTGGTGCGGGTCGGGATAACGGTTGTATCCATTGTCATAGGGATTCTCATTGGCATCCAGATAGGTTCCCAAGGTTCCCTGAAACTCATCCCGCGCCGTCGAATAAGGCGTCAGGTTCTTGATATTCTCACGGAAAAATTTTCGTACGTCCATCCTTTTCAACTCGATATACCGTGCGTTATGCACTGCGTGTTGTTTTTACTCTATGTTTCGGATCTTGCGGGCTCCACCGGGGGCTATTCCAGACTTTGGAGTCGGAGGGTGACGGCATTCTTGTGTGCATCCAATCCTTCGGCCGCGGCCATCGTCTCGATCACTCCGCCCAACTGCTGCAACCCCGCAGGCGTAATCTCCTGATAGGTGATCTTGCGTTGGAAGCTATCCAAATTCACCCCACTGAAGGCGTGCGCCCACCCATAGGTCGGCAAGGTGTGATTGGTTCCCGAAGCATAATCTCCGGCACTCTCGGGCGTGTAATTCCCCAAAAAGATGCTTCCGGCTGCGGTGATGCGTTCGGCAATCTTCCACGGCTCGCTCATCGAGAGAATCAGGTGCTCCGGCCCATAGGCATTGCTGAAGTCGATCAGATCCTCCTCCGAGTCCATCACAATCATCCGACTGTGATCCAACGCCTGGGTAGCCAAACTCCGACGCGACAACCGCGCCAACTGCTGCTGCACCTGCTGCTGCACCTGTTCGGCAAATCCGCGCGACGAAGTCAGCAGAATAACCTGCGAATCGGGCCCGTGCTCGGCCTGCGACAACAGATCCGAGGCCACGAACTCCGGTTTGGCACTCTCATCGGCCATCACCAGCACCTCTGATGGGCCTGCAGGCATATCAATGGCTACCGTAGCGGTACTGACCTGCTGTTTGGCCACCGTCACATATTGGTTTCCGGGGCCAAATATTTTATCCACTTTCGGCACAGACTGAGTTCCGTAGGCCATAGCCGCAATCGCTTGCGCCCCCCCCACCTTGAAGATGCGGTCGACGCCCGCCACCGAAGCAGCATAGAGAATAGCCGGAGCAATGCCGCCCTCTTTGTTCGGCGGTGTACAGAGCACCACCTCACGGCATCCGGCCACGCGTGCCGGAATGGCCAACATCAGAACCGTAGAGAAGAGCGGTGCCGACCCTCCGGGAACATAGAGTCCGACCCGCTGAATGGGAACCGCCCGCTGTACACAATGGACGCCCGGCATCGTCTCCATATCCACCACCGCCGAACGCTGCGCCTCGTGGAAACGACGGATATTCGCCGCGGCCACACCGATCGCCTGTTTGAGGGGTTCGGAAACTTGTTGTGCAGCCTGTTCGCGTTCATCTTGGGTCACCACGACCGTTGACAGACTCAGTCCGTCGATCTGCTCGGTGAGCCGCAACAACGCGGCATCTCCCTGCTGCTCCACAGCGGAGAGAATCTGAGCCACGCGCTCTCCAATAACGTTTCGTGCAATCTGCGGACGACGCACCAACTTGGGCCACTGTGTCCGCTCCGGATTCACCAATACTTCCATTACAGTATCATTTTCTCCAACGACAGCACCAAAATATCCTCGGCACCAATCGCCTTGAGTTGTTCGATTTTACTCCACATCTCGCGCTCGTTGACCACCACGTGCATCGAACTCCACCCCTTCTGTGCCAAAGGCAGCACGGTTGGACTCTTCATGCCGGGCAGAATGGCGATCGCCTCCGGCAACTTCTCGTCGGGCAGGTTCAGCAACATATATTTCAATCCGCGACTCCGCTCCACCGCCTCGATGCGGAACATCAACTGAGAGAGAATCTGCTGTTTCTCCTCCGCCAGACCCTTGTGTCGGATCAACACGGCCTCGGAGAAGAGCACCTTCTCCACCTCCTTCAGGCCGTTGGTCACCAACGTTCCTCCGGAGCTCACAATATCGAAGATGGCATCGGCCATCCCCACCGAAGGAGCAATCTCGACCGATCCGGCAATCTCGTGGATCTCGGCCTCGATCTTCTGCTCCTTGAAGAAGCGAGAGAGCACCACCGGATAGGAGGTTGCCACCCGTTTGCCGTTGAAGTAGGCTACCCCGGTATACTCCTCCGCCTTGGGAATCGCCAGCGAAATCCGACATTTACCAAAGCCCAACTTATGTGCAATCTCCACGTCAAACTCTTTCTCGGCCACCTCGTTGTAGCCCACAATGCCCACGTCGGCCACGCCCATCGAGACCGCCTGCGGAATATCATCATCCCGAAGGTAGAGAATCTCGACCGGGAAGTCCTCACTGCGCGCCAACAATTTGCGTTTGCTGCTCTCGATGGAGATTCCCGCATCGCTCAGCAGTTCGACACTCTCTTCGTTGAGTCGGCCCTTGGCCTGAATCGCAATTCTTAACATAGTTTTCACTCTTTTATTGTTGTTTTATCTGTTGTTTCGTTCACCAACAAGCAAAAAGAGGCCACCGTATTGCGGTAAGCCTCTTTTGTGTGATTGAATATGGTTTTTCAGTTCAGACAAACACTGCCAGCCTACCGTGTGGGACGTAGGTGATGATGATGCATGTGAATGTGATTCAACTGAGACATAGCCATCTTGTAGTTATGAAATGATAGGCCAAAGATAAGCGATTTTTCTCAAAGAACCAAACATTCCCCCATCCAAAGCCCCCGACAAACGGTTTAATCGCACAGAATCAATAGATTAAAAATAGACGAAAGTTCGTCCTCTTTTCCTCCACAGACGCTCACACGACACAACCCGACCGCCGGCTATTGCCGCTGTGCCTCCTGTTCAAAAAACTGCTCGGCATACCGCACCGAGAGATATTTCTCCCACAGATCCACCGGCAGATAGAAATAGTGATTCGAGGCCTCATAGCCGATCGTTGCATCCTCTCTCACCAGCGGGAGCAACTTCCGTACCCGCTCTTTCTCTCCTTGCAACAAGTTGTGAATCAACGGCAGCGATGCACGATCATGCGTCTGAAGCCATTGATCCCGCGCAGCCACAAAACGCGCCATGGAGGCCGACGAACGCAAGTGCATCGCAATCACCTGACTACGCAACCACTCACTATGCAAACGACGAGCCTCAACCCCCTGACCCCTGCGGGCGGCCTCTTCAAAATAACCAGCTCCCTCCTCAAAGCCTTGCGCCACCCTCTCCATCTGGGCACTCCACACCTCCAGAGGGTAGATCGAGATCCAACTCTTCATATCATCATACGGAATCCCGACCATCGTCGCCGTATAGCCCGTAGGACGGGTGTAGACCAAATTGGCTACGCCCATGTGCTGCGGCCCATGATAGAGCGTCTGGATGTGATAGGGGTAACTACGATAGGCCTCGGAACACACGCTCCAGGCCTTTCGCACCGCCTCCACCGCCTGTGCACCATAAAAATCTTCGGCCAACGCGTCCAGTTGTTGCGCTTTCTCGCCCTGACGGTAACGCTGAAAGAGGCTCAGGTTTGCGGAGGGGTATCCCCCGACACTCCAACTGAGCATCACTCCATCCACCGACTCCCGGGCAAGATGCTCCGCATGATCGGCCACCAACTCCAAGACGGGAATCGCCGGAACCGCCGCCATCTCCCACGAGGCATTCACCTGCACCTTGGCCACACAGCGCAATCCAGCCTCTCGTGCCCATTGCCAATGACGCAACGCTCGTGGGCCAGGGCCTACGGCCGACAGCGAGTATTCGCCCACCGTCGAGGCAATGCCGCCCCGCTCAATGGGCATCGACCACTCGCTGACCGACATCAACGCACAACACTTCGGCAGACGCGAGATGATTGCTTCGGCCTCGGAGTCGATCCAACCCCAGTCCCAAACCCACACCGTGGCCTCCGGATTTCCCGACTGAACGCCTTGGGCAATCGCGCGATTCACCCCCACAATCAGATCGGCAAACGAGTGTTCGCGACATCGGGGACAACGCCCAAAGGCGCCATGCGAAGCGCAGGAGGTCAGGTTCTCCGAGGCGGTAATGGTAAACGCTCCGCCCAAACCCTTCACCTCACCGAACACCCGAGCCACCGAACGGGTCAACCAATCCAAGACGGCAGGGTCGGAGGTGCAGAACGCCTGCATATCTCCCTCTTGCACCCCACCCAACGCCTCACGTTGGGGCGACGAGGCGAAGAACGTATGCGCCATTCCGCGCGGTTCATTGAGATACAGATAGATCTTGATGCCATAGCGTGCCGCCCGATCCACCAAACGTTGCAACCCACGGATGCGCAACGCCGCCTTCTCGTCGCCCGGGAAGAGTCCATCCTCCGGAACCAACGTCCGCAACACGGTATGCAACCATATTCCGTTCACCCCCTCTCGGGAGAGTTGCTGCAACAATCCCTCCGGGTAGGAGTTCAGCGAAGGATCCAACAACGGATCGCCAAAGGTCGCCACATAGGAGAAGATCACACGTTGATTAAACCCCGTCGAGTCGGGGTGACTTGCACGCGCTGTGCGCGATCGGTCGGGACGTCGGAACTCCTCCACAAAGGAGAAACGGGGCGTTTGTCGTGCCGAAAGTTCATCACCCAACTCCTCCATCCAAGAGGCCAGTTGCGCCGCCTGCTGCTGCATGGGGGCAGTCGGCTCGGTATAGTAGAGGAGCTCACAGGAGGGTTTCTGGTTTCCCAGTTTCACCCACAGGAAATCATCATCCCTCAATCGTGTAGCCAGCTCCTCGCGGGTGATCCCCAGCAACTCCACCAACTGATCGTAGGGCAGCAGATGCCAATTATGACGCAACACGGTAATGTAACCTCTGGAGGTCAACCACTCCGATTCGATGCGACGTTGTGCAGACAATCCCATGCTCTGCGCCAGTTGACTGACCTTTGCGGGCGTCGTATGCAACACCTTGGCAAGCCGACCCACGGGCACCGTAGTCCAGTTTCGGAAGACGAACGCATACATCCGACTGGGAAAATAGTCATATCGTATCGCCGAGCGGCCACTCCCCTCTCCGGGAAGCGGCTCCGACGACGCCCCATAGACGCCACTAAGACTCAAAATCAAGAATATACAACCGATTATTATTTTTTTCATTATTGCCATAAGCTGTTTTTGCGTACGAAGGAATTCCAAGCCCTTTCACCACGGTATATGCCTGATACACCGATGTAGCGATTGCTAATCAGTAACCCAAAAAGAATGATTAAGCCCTTGGGGCACGGTATATGCCTGATATACAGACGGGACAATTGCAATAAATTGGGCTTACTTTTGCGACGCTGAAGTTAGACTATAACGCAACATCACCGCCCCGGGGGTCTGAGGAATCGTCAAGGAGAATCCTTGAGCCAGCTCAGCACCACTGTGGGTCGACAGGGAGCCGTCCGTCTCACTCTGCACGGTATAGGTCGCATCGGCCTGCAACCCCTGCAACTGCACGGTCAAGCTCTCCTGCGGGTTATCTTTGCGACGGAAGGCCATCACAACCCCCGACCCGTCGGAGGGTCTATTGAGTTGGTAGGCCAACCACACG
>JAQUZZ010000290.1 GCA_028691095.1 Alistipes sp.
ATCTCCGGCGTAAGGCTTTCGTAGGTGTAGCCACCACTGTGGGCTTGGCGAGAGACCCCGATGCTCGCAATCTCCAACTGTTGCAGTACAAAATGGACGGCCTCAGAGGCTCCGCCACTCCCCAACACCAACGCCTTCGCGGGATGAGCTCCGTGCAGCAGGTGCAAGAGAGCGCTCCGGAAACCGAGTGCATCGGTGTTGTATCCGATCAACCCCGCGGGGGTGACACGGACGCAATTAACGGCTCCGATTGTTGCGGCTTCGGGGCTGAGATGCGCCAGATAGGGCAAGATCGCCTGCTTGTGCGGGATGGTGACATTGAATCCGCAGAGCGAGGGGTATTGTTGCCGCAGCGACGTAAGGCCTTCGATCTGCTCCATGGGGAAGTTGAGGTATTCGCACGCCTCAATCCCTTCGCGCTGGAATTTCTCGTTGAAATAGCGTTGCGAGAACGAGTGACCCAAGGGGAATCCGATCAATCCGAAGGTTCGCATACGCTACATCATGTGTTTGATACCGAAGAACCCTCCGATCAGCAAGACCGTGAAGGCCAAGGCCAACCAGTTGAAATATTTATCGATAAAGAGTTTGATGGGGTGTCCGTATTTCCAGATCAACCAACTAATCAGGAAGAAGCGAAGCCCTCGACTGATGATCGACGCAGCCAGGAAGAGGAGAAAATCGACCTGAAACACGCCGGCCGTGATGGTGATGACCTTGTAGGGGATCGGGGAGAATCCGGCCGTAAAGACCACCCAGAAGTTGTATTGGTTGTAGAGGGCACAGATGCGGTCGTACTCAGCATGCGTGAAGCCCGGAATAACGCGGAAGAAGAAGTCGGCCAGTGCCGTGAACTCTCCGGCGGGTGTCTGCCACAGGAAGTGTCCAATGGCAAATCCGGCTATGGCTCCCAAGACCGATCCGACCGTAGCAATCAGCGCATAGCGGAAGGATTTGGCGGCACAACCCAAACAGAGGGCGATCAACAATACATCGGGAGGGATGGGAAAGAAGCTGGATTCGGCAAATGCCAGAATAAACAGAGCCCAGCCACCCCAGCGGCTTTCGGCCCAACCCAAGACCCAATCATAGGTTTTTTTAAGAATATTCATAGATAGAGTAAGTGTATGTGGTGCTTTAAGGGTGCAAGTTTACCAATTATTTCCGAAAATCACGTTAAAAAATGGTTAAGAAACGGTTGCGATGGTGTGGAACGGTTTAAGCAGAGGGGGAGAGAGACGGGCTGTGCGGGTTCTTTTGCGCCCCTCACGCCCCCCCCCCCACTTCACGTTCTTCACGTTCCTCATACCCCTTCACCTTTCTCCACCTGCTCAACCTTTCACGCTTTTCACATTCCTCAGTTCCTCAGTTCCTCAGTTCCTCACGCCTCTCAATCCCTTTCTCCTCTCTTGTCCTTGCATTGCCCCACGCACCCTGCTCCTTGCCCCGATACAGCAACACGGCGGTGATTCTTTCGGAATCATCGCCGTGTTGCGATTATAGAACACCTTTTATGGATGCAAGCCAAGGTCGGAGTCTAACGCTCCGTGTACTGCTTTGTCCCTCAGGCGTCACTTTGGTAAACTACTGGATGCCTTGGGTCTTGAAGAACTTCTCGATCGCTGAGGCGATCTCGGTACGTCCGTAGGTTTGAGCCACCTGTTGCAATTCATAGAGATATTGGATCTTCTCGTGTAATTGCTGCTGGGTCAAGTTCTTCACCGTTCCCGTAAAGCGGAGGTAATAGGTGACATACTCCTCTAAGTTCTGTGCGTAATCCTTCAAGATGGCATCGCCTTTTGCATCCTCACCGGCCATGTAGTAGGCCTGGATGATCGGAATCGTCGCAATGTAGGCGTGGCGGATCTGACGGAACGGGATAAGTTCAACCCCTTTGTCCAAAACCGCTATGGCGCGTGTGGTGTCGCCCTCTGCCATCAAGGCCAAAGCCAGTCGCGCATAGAGCGTCCGAGCTTGGGTCGAGTAGAAGTTGGTATGCACCGTATAGTCGGCATAGACCTTCGGGTCGGCAATGTTTCCGTAGTGGAACTGATTCATCAACTTGTCGTAGAGATACTCCGTGTCGATGCGTCCGATGTTGAGGTAGTCGCCCTCCTCCCGCACGGTCTTGATCGGAACCAGACGATAGGCGAAGCCGTCCAACTGGAGGTACTCCTGCAACCCAAGTTCGGCCGGGGAGTAGGGTTGGGTGAAGTAGATCGGCCGTTTCCAATCGAAGTTGGCCAACAGGTCGATGAGCATCAACTGGTCGCGGGTGATGATGGTGCGGTTGAGGGTCAGGTAGAGGGTGTCGACCATCAGATCTGCATCTTCTGCCTTCACAATGCCGCTGGCCAAGGCGTTTGCCTTATTCACCGGAATGGCGATCGTTTTGGTGGGAATGTAATCTCCGACCGTGCCGGTGGCCGTCTCGATCTTCGTGACCGGATCATCGCTGGTCACCCATTCGTTGATGACCTGTTTTCCGGTTGCAACCTTGAACTTCTCGACAACGGGCAAGAATTCATTGGTGTAGACATACTTCTTGCGAGGCAGGAAGAAGGGTAC
>JAQUZZ010000291.1 GCA_028691095.1 Alistipes sp.
CTCCAATTCGGCCTCGATCAATGCCTTATGCGACACAACAACGTTGCGGAACTCCTGGTTGATCTTCACCACCTTGAACTCCATGGTCTTGTCGACATAAATATCGTAGTCGCGGATCGGCTTTACGTCGATCTGAGAGCCCGGCAAGAAAGCCTCGATGCCGAAAACATCGACAATCATACCGCCCTTCGTGCGACACTTGATGTATCCTTTGATGACCTCGTCTTTGTCCAAAGCCTCGTTGACACGATCCCATGAACGCAACTGACGCGCCTTCTTGTGCGAAAGCAACAGCTGACCCTTCTTGTCCTCTGCGCTCTCGACGTAAACCTCGACCTTCTCGCCTACGGCCAGCTCGGGGTTATATCTAAATTCACCGATCGGAATAATACCCTCCGATTTGTAACCGATGTTTACTACTACCTCACGTTTGTTGAGCCCAATTACGGTTCCCTCAACTACCTCGCCAACCTGTACGTTGGACAGGGTCTCGTCATACTTGGCAGCAATATGCTCCTTGGTGTCGTCATACACGCCCAGATCGTGCTCGAACGCGTTCCAATCGAACGTATCGAGATTGACCGGAGCTGAAGCTACCGGCTGTGCGGCTTTCTTCTCTTCCTGATTCTCTTTGTTTGCAGTCATTGTTTGTTGTTTGTGAGATTAATGCGTTAGACATTATCGATAGAACCATCCTCTCCCGCTGTCCCATATACTATAAGTACAGCACACCGGAATAAACGGCGGGGCAAAGGTATGTAATTTATTCTGAATGCACAAGAACTTAACGTGTGTTTTACGAATTGAGTTCCCTATGTATCAAAATGAAACGGGTGCAAGGGAGTCCGTAAAACATACATAAATGAACGCTGCCTTACCCTATTAAAAATCATTTTTTTGTAAATCTCCCAAAAGTCTGCTATCTTGGCATAGCTTTTCACTATACAATACACAGGGGCATCTCATTCGCCTCAGTGTCAAAAATCCACTGATTATCAGTACACAAACTCAATCACCCTAAAAATACGACTCCGATGATGAGCAACACAATCAAAATATATTGCGAAAACACACAGGGGAGCCTGTTTGTCAATGCCGGCACAACCCTACTCCAACTCTCCGAAATGGTGGCTCCGCGCACTCAACATGAGGCTCCGGTCATTGCCGGATATGTCAACAACCGCCTCAAAGAGTTGGATTTCAAGATCTATGCGCCTCTCACCGTCCGCTTTATCGACGCCACCCACTTTGAGGGAATACGGGTCTATCAACGCACCCTCTTCTTTGTGCTGGACAAGGCGATTCGCGACCTCTTTCCCCAATGGGTCTTACACATCAAACACGCCGTGGGCAAAGGGTTCTATTGCGAAATCGAGGGTAGATCTGAGATCTCGGAGATCGAATTGGCGCAGATCACCGAACGCATGAAGACCCTCATCGCTCAGAACATCCCGATTGTGCGCGAACGAATCCGTTGCGAGGAGGCACTGGAGCTCTGCCACAAACTACACGCCGAAGACAAAGCGGAACTTCTCCATACACGTCCCCACCTCTATGTCTCCATCTACAACATGGCCGACTTGGTAGGTTATTTCTACGGAACCTTGGCCATATCGACCGGATACGTCGACCGCTTCACGCTGCACAAATACTATCAAGGCTTCCGAATTGCCACACCCAAACGCAGCAATCCGGAACAGATCGAGGAGATGGTTCCCCAAGACAAAATGTTTGAAGTCTTCAACGAATATACCGAACGTGTAGAGATCATGGACGTGGCGACCACCGGTGCGCTGAACGCCAAAATCCTGAAAGGAGAGGGCGGCGCTTTGATCCGGATGGCCGAAGCCTTGCAGGAGAAGAGCGTCGGACAGATTGCCGACCAGATCTTCACCCAACACACCCACGGCGGCGCACGCATTATCATGATTTCAGGCCCCTCGTCGAGTGGGAAAACGACGTTTTCCAAGCGCTTAGGCGTACAACTGAGCATTCTGGGTATGCACCCCGTACTCATCTCACTGGACGACTACTTTGTCAACCGCGCCCACACCCCACGGGACGAAAACGGAGAGTATGACTTCGAGGCTCTGGAGGCGGTGGATATTCCTACCTTTAACAACGATCTGAATCGTCTGCTCCAGGGAGAGGAGGTCGATATGCCACGCTACAACTTTATCACCGGGGAACGAGAGTACAACAACCACCTACTCAAGATGGACGAACGGTCGATGTTGGTGGTGGAGGGCATTCACGGCCTCAACCCCAACCTCACCCCAATGATCGAACCTCAAATGAAGTTCAAGATCTACGTCTCGGCTCTCACCACCATCGCCATGGACAACCTCAACCGCATCTCAACGACCGACAATCGGCTACTGCGTCGCATCACACGCGATTATCGCACACGGGGAAACAACGCCACCTCGACCCTGCAACGATGGGAGAGCGTACGCCGGGGTGAGGATCGACACATCTTCCCCAATCAGGAACAAGCGGACGTCATGTTCAACTCGTCGCTCTTCTACGAATTATCCGTACTGAAGAATTTCGTTCAGCCCC
>JAQUZZ010000016.1 GCA_028691095.1 Alistipes sp.
GTAGTTTTTTGTGTATGGCGGGAGGCAAAGGAGGGGGGAAAGAAGGGATGAAAGGAGAAGGTAGACGCATTTCGTGCCCGTGGGGATAGAAAAAATAGCTTCGGATTTCCTTTTTGGCGGCCGACCGTGTATCTTTGTCTGTGCTATGAGACAAGAAAAAGAGAGAACTCCATTGAGTGAGCAACAGATGGAGCGTTATCAACGCAATCTGTGGGTCGAGGGATTCTCGGCCGCATCGCAACAGCGTCTTCGAGAGGCGCGTGTCACGGTGGTGGGAGCGGGAGGATTGGGCTCTGCAACGCTGCATTATCTGGTGGCTGCGGGTGTGGGGCATCTGCGTATTGTGGAGAACGATGTGGTGTCGCTCAGCAACCTGCAACGGCAGATTCTCTATACGACCCCTCAGATCGGAGCCTCCAAGGCCGAGATGGCGGCGTTGCGCTTGAGACAGCTCAATCCCGATTGTGCGTTGCAGATCTCCTCCGATCGTTTGACCGCCGAGAACTGCGAAGCGGAGCTTGCGGGGAGCGACGTGGTGGTCGACTGTACGGACAACTATGCCACACGCTATCTGATCGACGACTTCTGTGCAGCGCATCAGGTGCCGATGGTCTATGGCACGGCCGAGCAGATCACCGGACAGGTGTCGGTGTTCCATGTGCCGGGAGCCGGAAGCTATCGTGCACTCTACCCGGAGGAGCCACCCCAGAAACCAGGGGTAGGGGTGTTGTCCCCGATCGTCGGGGTTGTGGGTTCGTTTGAGGCGTTGGAGGTGGTGAAGTGGCTGACGGGCATCGGAACGCCATTGGCCGGACGCCTGCTCTGTGTGGATGGCCGGCACATGGTTTGCACGGTGTTCCAGATCTAACGGGTCGCTTGGAGATGGGGGCGCGCTGTCGATGAGCCCCGAAGAGATAAACGATAGGTTGAAACTTTATTCTACGATATGTTTGATATAGCTCGTCAGCGTAGCTCGCAGCGCGAGCAGACACGCATTGCCGACCTGATGGAGATCACTCCGTCGGCGGCGCGGGTGCTTGAGATCGGAGCGCGTGATTGTTATCTCTCCCGTCGCCTTACGGCACGTTATGCGGAGGTGGTCGCCTTGGATCTGACGGCTCCGACGATTCAGGAGCCGGGCATAGAGCCGGTGGCAGGGGATGTCACGGCCTTGCAGTTTGAGGATGCGACCTTCGATACGGTGTTTTGCACCGAGGTATTGGAGCATATTCCTCCCGCGAAGTTGCAGCAGGCGTGCGATGAGATCGTTCGGGTCTCAGCGCGTTATGCGGTGATTGGGGTGCCCTATCGTCAGAATCTGCGCGCCAATCGAACCCGTTGTGCCCAGTGCGGTGCGGTGAACCCGACAACGGGGCATCTGAATCGTTTTGATCGGTCGCGGCTGTTGCAGTTGTTTTCGGGAATGACCCCGCGTGTGGTGCATCTTGTGGGACGCGGACGGGCGGTGACCAACCCGCTCTCGGTGGCGCTCTATCGAATGTGTGGCTATCCTTATGGAAGTTACGACCAGGAGGAGGGGTGCATTGTCTGTGGTGCAACCCTAAAGCGACCTCGCGTTCGAGGGATCCAGTGGCTTCTGTGCTTTGTCGCTCGCGCGCTCAACCAACTGCAATATCAATGCTACGGAGCGCGGCAGCCGTTGTGGATTCACGTGCTTTTCGAGAAAACAGGGTCGAATTAAGGGTCGTGGCTTCCGATTCGTGAAACTCACGTTAAGTGCCCCTAAAGGATTGTTGAATCCTTTCGTCACGGTGTGGATTGCTAATCAATAGCACGCTGTGCTTAATTTCATCAATATGAGAAATCGAAGATTTTGGTTGTGCCTGATGCTGTTGAGCTCAGGTTTGATGTTGCGTGGAGCAGATCCGCAGTGGATTCGGGTTGGAACCGATAGTACGGATCTGATTTTGCGGGTTGCCGAGAACGGGCGGCTCTATCAATCTTACTTGGGGGCACGGCTTCCGGAGCGGGATTACGCCCATTTACCCCAAGGAGCCGAGGCCTATGTGCCGCATGGCATGGAGGATTATTTTGAACCCGCCATTCGGGTGCTGCACAACGATGGGGATCCCTCCCTGTTGCTCAAGTATCGCGAACACCAAGTGCGGCAGGTGGATGACAATGTGACCGAAACGACGGTGGTGCTTGCCGATGAGGTCTATCCGGTGACGGTGACGCTGCATTATATGGCGTTTCAACGGGAGAATGTACTCAAGTGCAGTAGTGAGATTACGCACACCGAGAAGCGACCCGTGGTGCTCTATCAATACGCCTCTTCGATGCTTCACTTCTCGCGCGATCACTATTGGTTGACCGAATTTAGCGGCGAGTGGGCCACGGAGGTCAATCGTGCCGAGCAACCCCTCTATTTTGGAAAGAAGGTACTCGACACCAAGCTGGGAACACGCGCCGGCATCTTCTGCTCTCCCTTCTTTCTGTTGGGGCTGGATCGTCCGGTGCAGGAGAATCAGGGGGATGCTTTGATCGGAACGATCGGGTGGACGGGTAATTTCCGTTTCACCTTTGAGGTCGATCAGTTCAACAACCTGCGGTTGAGCGCGGGCATCAATCCCTATGGGTCGGAGTATACGCTCCGTTCGGGTGAGGTGTTCCGTACTCCGGAGTTCATTTTCTGTTACAGCACCCACGGGGTGGGTGAGGCGAGTCGCAATCTGCATCGTTGGGCGCGACGTTATCAGGTGAAGGATGGAGAGAAGGAGCGGATGACGCTACTCAATAATTGGGAGGCCACGGGCTTCGGTTTCAACGAGGAGCAGTTGATCGGTCTGTTGGACGAGGCGCAGAAGTTGGGGGTCGATATGTTCTTGCTTGACGACGGGTGGTTTGCCAATAAATACCCCCGCAATAGCGACACGCAGGGATTGGGCGATTGGCAGGAGAACCGCGAGAAGTTGCCTCACGGTTTGCAGCCGGTCATCGATGCGGCAACGAAGCGGGGACTGAAGTTCGGGCTGTGGATCGAGCCGGAGATGGTCAGCCACCAGAGCGAACTCTACGAGAAACACCCCGACTGGGTGATTCGCTTCCCCAATCGGGAGGAGTATTACTATCGTCACCAGATGGTGCTCGATCTGAGCAATCCCAAGGTGCAGGATTATGTCTTCGGTGTGGTGGATGATCTCAAGAGCCGCTATCCGCAGATTGCCTATTTCAAGTGGGACTGCAATAGCCCCATTACCAATATCTACTCGACCTATCTCAAGGAGCAGCAGTCGCACCTCTACATCGACTATATGCGGGGTCTCTATCGGATGCTGGATCGGATTCAGGCGAAATACCCCGACCTTCCGATGATGCTCTGTTCGGGGGGTGGTGCACGCTGTGACTATGAGGCGTTGCGTTATTTTCCGGAGTTCTGGGCCAGCGACAACACCGAACCGTTGGAGCGGATCTTTATTCAGTGGGGATTCTCGTACCTCTTCCCCTCGAAGTGTGTGGCAGCGCACGTCACCTCTTGGGGACGGCAATCGTTGAAGTTCAAGACCGATGTAGCGTTTATGGGACGACTGGGCTATGACATTCGGGTGTCGGGTATGAGCGAACAGGAGTTGGCTTTCAGTCAGGAGGCCATTCGCACCTATAAGCGGTTGATGCCGGTGATTTTGGAGGGAGACCTCTATCGTTTGGTCTCGCCCTACGACGGGAATCGCGATCATGCGGCCATGATGTACACCGAGCCCGATCGAGCCCACGCCGTGGTGTTCGCCTTCGATATGACGCCCCGTTGGGGAGAGTACCTGTCGTTGCGTTCCGTGCGTTTGCAGGGTTTGGATCCGGCACGCAACTATCGGATCACCGAGCTAAACCGGATGGAGGGAGCCTCTACGGTGGGTTGTGACGGGCAAGTGTATAGCGGCGACTACTTGATGAAGGTCGGATTGCCCCTCTTCTCTACCGGCACCTATGTCAGTCACGTGCTGGAGTTGACCGTAGAGCCGTAACCCAATCACCCTCCTGTGTGGAGGGTTCTGCGACGCGGATCGTAGCCCTCAGTCGTCCGGTGCGCAGCATTAGGGAGCCGCGGGTATTAAAGTGCTTGGTGGGCGCCCATGCCTCCCCGTTCCATGCCTTCTGCCGGAACCGGTCGCGGTAGTAGTTGGCCGCCACACCACCCACCACGCGCGGAGCCTGAGCGATGATTTTATCCGTCATGCCTTCGATTTTTTTGATAATTTTTTCCACGGTGGCCATTGTTGTTCGATTTTTGTTTATATTTGTGGCAAGCGCAAGCATTGATAATCGGTATGTCACACTGATGGTGTAGTGGGAGTAGAAGGCCGGGCGTCCGGGAGTGTTTGCGAATAAACCATCAAACCCTCTATCTTTTGGTAGGGGGTTTTTTGTTATACCCACACAAACCCCTCCGCAATCTATGAATTCGCCCACGCTACAAGTTCTTGTGGCGTGGGCGAATGGTGGAAATGCGGTTCGGTTTTCAGCTCCTCAGCTTCTCAGAGGGCCCTCCTTGGGGGCGTAGATCCGATTTGTGATCTCTGAGGTCGGGAGCGGTCTTTCTACCGATGTTTCTCTTTGTACTTTTCGATCTGCTTTTTCAGGGCGTCAATCGCTTGATCAATCGCCTCTTCAAAGGTTTTGCAGCGTCTTTCGGCAACCAACTCGTCTCCCGAAACGGTGAGTTTGATGACCGCAACTTTATTCCCTTGCATATCGTCTTTGTCGATCTTCAAGTTGACCTGTGCGGAGAGTGCTGCATCGACGAAGCGATCTAATTTGTCCATCTTTGCCTGTGTGAAGTCGACAAGCTTCTTGTCGGCATCAAACTTTACGGATTGAATCTGTACCTTCATATCTAATCCTCCTTATCTTTTAGTGCCCTGGGGTGGGCATGTTGATAAATCTCTTTTAACTTTTCGATGCTGTTATGGGTGTAGATCTGTGTCGTTTCGAGGGAGGCATGCCCCAGTAGCTCCTGAATGACCCGAATATCTACTCCGTGGTTGAGAAGGTGAGTGGCAAAAGTGTGGCGCAACACGTGCGGACTGCTCTTGCCTTGGACTCCGGCTCCCCGCAACAGCGTATGGATGATGCGGTAGATGGCCGTGCGTCCGAGTGGCTCTCCTTCTTGGGTTAAAAATAGAGAATAATTTTCGTTTTTGCAAATATTTTGCCGATGAATTAGGGCTGTGTAGTGGGTAATTCGTGCCGCAACGGGGGTAATAATCGGAACCACACGCTCTTTGTCGCCTTTGCCTCGCACCTTGAGCAGGGTGTTGCCGTCCGAGAGGTCGTCGCGATGCAGAGCCACCACCTCCGAGAGTCGGATTCCGGTGGCATAGAGCAGCAGAAAGAGCAGCGTATCGCGCTCAATGGTAAACGTTTCGGTGGGTGTTGCCAGTGCGTGGACGATCTGATTCATGCGGCTCTCCTCGACGAAGGCGGGGAGACGGTGGGGGCTTTTGAGTGCGGTAATTGCGCGGAAGGGGTCGGTATGGAGGATCTGTACTCTCCTTAGGTAACGAAAAAAAGACTTTACCGCGGAGATTTTGCGGTTGATGCTTCGCGCCGAGAGGTGCTGTGATCCGGAGAGCGAGACGATCCATGCTCTCAAATCGTTGCCCTCGACGAGTGTGGGGTCGAAGGTGGGGGTGAGCTCACCCTCGGATGAGTCCGTGGTGTCAGCGCAACAGAAGGCTATGAATTGCCGCAGATCCTCTTCGTAAGCGCGCAGGGTGAGTGGCGAGTAGCGTCGTTCGACTTGGAGGTAGGAGAGAAACGATTCAAGCATGAGGAAAGGATCGGTTTTTTGAAGGAGCGTCTTAGGCTCCCGCTCCGGTAAAGATAGCAAAAAAACGGGTTTGTTGTGGTGAGCACAACAAACCCGTCTCTATGCGGGAAAAATCGGCGGAGTATTACTCCTCGTCGCGACGCAGACCCTCTACGTAGATGGCGTGCAGTTTGCCTACACGATTCACAATGGAGGGTTTGGTGAAGTATTGACGACGACGCAGTTCTTTGAGGACTCCGGTTCTTTCGTATTTTCTTTTGAATTTTTTGAGGGCGCGTTCGATGTTTTCACCCTCTTTGAGTGGCATGATGATCATGGTTACACAAAGTTATTTGAATGATTTTACAATTTGCACGGGGTGCGGTTGTTTCGGCCGTGGCGCAGGACAACATCTCCTTGGGTTGTAGTTCTCTTCCTCTTGAGATCAATAGTCGGGGAGGTTTTTCTCCAATTCACCACACGGGTGCGACCCTATTGATCGAAACGGAAGTACGGAGCGAGCTTCTCAGCCTCTGCTTCCGAGAGAATATTTTGTTCTGTCAGTTCTCCTATACTACGCCAACCTCCTTTTAATTGTCGGTATTTCAATAACCGGTTTAGTAATTGTTCCGGCAGGTAGGGGTGATCCCTCATCTGCAACGGGGAGGCAAAGTTAATATCAATTTTTTGAATTCTACTAAGATCAATGCGAATTTGTGGTAAAATTTTCAGATAATTCTTCGGAATCACCCCTTCCACCTCTTGGAGTTGTTCGGAACGGCAGAATCCGCCGAGTCGTTGTCGGTAGCGGATGATGCGTCCCGCGGTGAGAGGCCCGATGCCGACAAGTCCCACCAACGCAGCCGAATCCGCGCTGTTGAGCTCCAGGAGCGGTGCGGAGGTTGCGGGAGAAGCCACGGAAGAGGTCGAGTCAGCGCGATTCCGGAGTGCCAAGGTGTCGATGCGCAGGTAGGGGCGGAGTTGTTCGAGCATCTCCTTGGAGACGGCATAGCAGCGTCCGAAGTCCTCCATATCTTTGAATCGAGCACCTGAGGCGCGGTAGCGGCAGATGGTGGCGGCTTGGCGGGGGGTGAAGCCCAGCCGACAGAACTCCGCTTCAGAGAGCCGATTGGGGTCGAACGGAAAGCGTTCGGGGGTGTGATGCCTCCGAACGGTGGTGTCCGGAGAGACGGTGCGCACCGTTGGGGCGGCGTTTGTCGCTTCGCGGGGGATGCGAATGAAGGGTTGGAGTCGCCGATAGAGGGAGTCAGAGATGGCGTAGCAGCGCGCTACATCTTCCGGACGACGAAACCGTACACCGCTGTTGCGGTAGTTGAGAAAGGTGGCGACCTGTCGCTTCGTGAGTCCCAACGCTTGGAGTTGGTGCGCTGAGACTTGATTGGGATCGAAGTCGAAGAGGGAATCTTTGGGAAGGGCTTCCGAGGGGTGTGCAGGCTTGGTGGGGGCGTATTCCACCCACGCTTGCTCTCTCTGGGGTTTGTTGTGGGGCCACAGAAACAGGAGCGAGAGGATCACTAACATCGGAATCAGCAGCAGAATGCGTCGTCCCTCCCGATCGGAAGAGCGGAAGGCTCCCCGGAAGAGCCTCTTCCATCGTTGTCTCAGGGACGAGGGGGTGGGGCGTTGTTTCAAACTCACGGCTTGGGCGGATTGGTGTGGAGGGAGGGCTGTGCGTCATACTCGGCGTCATCGCGGCGTTGCAGCGTCAGGTAACGCAACGAGGGGGAGGGGGCAAAGGCTCCCAGTCCATAGGTATCCCATCGGCGATCGACCTGTGCAATCGTCTCTGTCGAGGCGGTGACGACATTGGGCCAGCGACGATCGAAGCCGTTGATTCCTCCAGCCTTGACGCGGGCGTCGATCCATAGCGTGTGGTGTGCCATGTGCAGATCGCGGGAGGGGTCACAGTGTGCCGTTGTAATCCATAGTCGCTCTTGGGGTGTGAGCGATGCGGTAGCCTCAGCCAGCAGGATGACCAGGGGAATGCCGGTGGCGTGATGCCGTTCGAGGTAGGCCTGCGGATCGGGTGTCGATCCCTCTGCGGCATAGAGAAACAGCACGCCCCACGCCTCCGTCAGGGTGTGATCGACCGAACGAATTGCGGGGTCGGAGCTCCATGCCTCAGGCAGGGTGATCGGTGGGGCAGGTTCGTCGAGGCGGCATTCGGTCAGGTCAAGCGCCAGCTTGCCGCCCAAGCCGATTTGGGGTGCTGCGTGATCCAGTACATCCAGGGGGCCACGGGCACAGATCACCTCTTCCGGCACACGGAGTCGGCGGAGTCGGCGACGTAGGGTCTCCGGATCCCGAAGCGACTCGTTCGCACCGCAGATCAGCACCATGAATTTATTGAACATCATCTGTCCCGCACCCCAAAGCGAGGAGGCTACTTTGGCTCCTTGGCCGGGATAGCGGGGGGTGAGATCGACGAGTGCGAGGTTGTGCGCAACACCCGGTGTGGGCATATAGAGGTCGTTGACCTCCGGAAGCATCGTGCGTCGGATCGGAATGAGAAAGATTTTTTCGGTTGCTTTGGCAATGTAGGCATCTTCTTGAGGGGGTACGCCCACAAGGGTGGCCGGATAGACCGCATCGCGTCGATGGGTGAGGGCTGTGAGATGAAAACGCGGATAGAGATCCTCCAGCGAGTAGAATCCGGTGTGATCGCCGAAGGGGCCCTCACAGACTCGCTCCTCACTGGGATCGACATACCCTTCGAGTACAAAGTCGCAATCGGCCGGTACGCGGAGTTCATTGGTGAGACACTGCACCAACTCCACGGGGCGTTGCCGTAGAAATCCGGCCAGTAGATACTCGTCCAGATTGTCGGGCATGGGGGCTGTGGCGGCATAGGTGTAGGCCGGATCGCCACCCAGACAGACGCTGACCGGCATTCTTCGCTTTTGATCCCGATAGCCCTGATAGTGTCGCTCTCCGGTTTTGTGCAGGTGCCAGTGCATCCCCGTCTCTTGAGGGCCAAAGCATTGCATACGGTACATCCCCACGTTGCGGACTCCACTCTCCGGATCCACGGTGTGAACCAGCGGTAGCGTGATGAAGCGATCGGCGTCATGGGGCCAGCATTTGAGGATGGGCAGGCGCGTGAGGTCGAGTGCCTCGTCTTGCCATACCACCTCTTGGCACGCCCCTCTTCCGCGTAGGTGCCGAGGCATCCATCGAGCCATCTGCTCCAGCAGGGGTAACATTTTGAGCTTCTCCCACAGGTTGTGCTTGGGGGTGGTCAGACTCCCGAAGAGCCGGTCGATGCGTTCGGGAAGCTCCTCCAGTCGTTCGACCCCTAAGGCGAGTGCCATGCGGCGATCCGACCCCATCATGTTGGTCAAGACCGGAAAGTCGGTTCCCGTGGCTTCAAACAGCAGGGCGCGTCCTCCGTCCCTCCGTTTGGATTCGCGGTCGGTGATCTCGGCAATCTCCAGAAGAGGATCTACCGGTGTGGTGATGCGGATCAACTCACCGTGGGTTTCGAGGGTGCGGATATAGTCGTTGAGGCTGGAATACACGAGGATTGGATTTTTAAGATTTGACTTCTACAAAGATGACGATTCGGGAGGAGAATCGCAACAAAAAAACGACAGGAGTTCTTCTTGCGGAAGAGTTCCTGTCGTTTTAGACGGGTTAAGTGGAGTGTCTATTTGCTGAAGTAGCGGTTGTAGAGACCCTCAAAGCCTTTGCCGTGACGTGCTTCGTCTTTGCACATCTCGTGTACGGTGTCGTGGATGGCGTCCAGACCCAGTTTCTTGGCCAGCGTGGCGATGCGTTTTTTGTCTTCGCAAGCTCCGCTCTCGGCCTCCATGCGGGCTTTGACGTTGGTCTTGGTGTCCCATACGATCTCACCCAGCAACTCTGCAAATTTGGAAGCGTGTTCGGCCTCTTCCCAAGCGTAACGTTTGAAAGCCTCTGCAATTTCGGGATACCCCTCGCGATCGGCCTGACGGCTCATGGCCAGGTACATACCCACCTCACTGCACTCTCCTGCAAAGTGTGCCTGCAAACCCGATACCACCTCGGCATCTACGCCTTTGGCAACGCCGATGACGTGCTCGTCAGCCCAAGTCAGGGCGGCATTTTCCTCTACTTCCTTGAATTTCGAAGCGGGTTGTTTACACTGAGGACAAAATTCGGGAGCTGTTTCACCTTCATGAACGTAACCGCAAACCGTGCAAATAAATTTCTTTTTCATCGTTGTGTGTTTTTAAGATTGTTATTCTGTAAATGGTTATTTTTTCTGTGCAAAGGGTTGCAAGTAAAGAGCACGCTGTGCTTAGTCGATTTTTTGTTGACACGCTCGGCACAGCCCTTTGTAGTAGAGTTGGATGTCATCGACCTGAAAGAGCTCCAATTCATCGAGCAGCAGTGCTTCCGGAGCAACGGCGAGTGGCAGATCCCAAATGTGTCGACACTGATGACACAGAAAATGGGCGTGTGGCCGGATGTCTCCGTCGAAGTGTGCGGTCTCTCCGTCGATGTCGAGCAGCAGAATTGCACCGTGACGCGCCAGGAGTTTCAGCGTGTTGTAGACCGTGGTCTTGGAGAGCGTCGGCATGGTGGGGTGCAGTGCGACGTAGATCTCCTCGGCTGTAGGATGGGTCGCGTGGGTGTGCAGATACTCCAAGATGGCGATCCGTTGTACCGACGGCTTGATCCCGTAGTGTTGTAGATAATTTTGCAATTCTGTTTTCATTCCTTATTTGTAATAATTAAAATCTTGGATTCGATGCAAATATAAGGACTTTTTGTGAATCTGCAAATTTTTCGACGCTTTTTGTGGATTTTTTTGCGTTCTCTCTGAAATTTATTTCTTAAACTATTGTGCATCTGTGTCGTGCGCGTAGATTGGATTTTAGGGTCAAGGGGTGTGTGAGGGGGCTTGAGACGCTACACGGGAGAGGTGTGTCCTCTGAAGTTCAACGAGATTTTGAACAAGATGGCTCTCCTCCGCAAAGGTTTTTTGGAGAAACATCCTAAAATAGCTAATTTTGAGAACAAAACCAAACTTTATCTCAATGAACTGGATAACCTTATTGCATCGGTACGGTCTGCTTGCCCTATTGATGTGGAGTTGCTCCGCACTCTACGGACAGAAAACCGTGTCGGTGGATCAACTCAAGTGCGAACAGCAGGCGGCTCCGCTGGGCATCGACACGCCCACACCGCGTTTTAGTTGGCAGTTGCGCAGTGCTGCGCGCGATGTACATCAAACGGCCTATCAGATCTTGGTAGCCGATTCGCCGGAGGCTTTGGGTCGCAGCGATGGCAATATGTGGGATAGCCGCAAGGTGCTCTCCTCCGCAAGTCTGCTCATCCCCTATGCGGGCAAAACCTTGGAGGCGGGCAAGACCTACTATTGGAGTGTGCGGGTGTGGGATGCCTCCCGTCGCTTCTCCGCATGGAGCTGTCCGGCTCAATTTACCATGGGGTTGCTCTCCGAGGCCGATTGGAGCGGGGCTCGTTGGATTGCGCTGGAGAGCGATGTAGATTCGCTGATCGTCACCGACGGCATGGCGCGCCATCTGCCCAAAATCGGAGATTACAAATTGCCTCAGTTGCGCAAAAGTTTCTCACTCTCCAAGCCCATTGATCGAGCCCTTGCCTTTGTGTGCGGATTGGGACAGTTTGAACTTTATATTAATGGCACAAAGAGCGGCGATCATTTTCTGGATCCGGCTTGGACGAAATTTGATAAAAACGTGCAATACGTGACCTTTGACATTACCCCACAAGTGGTACAGGGCGACA
>JAQUZZ010000017.1 GCA_028691095.1 Alistipes sp.
AGCGTTGACGTTGTGGGCATTCAGCCAATCGAAGATCATCGGGAAACGTTCGCGCAGATTCTCGACGCGCAACGAGTCGTGCGCCTCCTCAGACTCCGCAGCCTCGATGACCTCATCGTAAATCTGATCGGTGAACTCCTCCAGTCGGCTAAAGTCGGAGGTCGTTAGCTCGAATCCGCTCACCTGTGTCGAATCCCATCCGTTCAGGTGTTGCACGTTGCTCAGGTCGGTCAGTACGATCTGATCCAACTCTCCATAGGCCGCGTCGTAGATGCCACTGATACGGAAACGATCGCGTCGTGGCGATTGTTGCAGAAACAGCATCCGCAGGGGGTCGCCCACCTCAATTTCCAAAAGATTGGCCAGTTTGCGCGAGATCAAGAGATCTTTGTAGCGCACCGAGTCGCTGTGACGGGGTAGGGTTCCGGCCACCAAATGTTGGGCAAAGAAGGAGTCGTCGAACGTGGAGTCAACGCCCTTGAAGATGACGCCTGACACCGCCTTGTCGCCTTGTGGAATCCCGATGGTGATGGCATAGGGGTAGACTCCTTTGAGATGTTGCACCTCCGACAGATGGTCGAGGAAGGGTTGATTGCGTGAGATCGGGGCGGTTTCATACGAGGTGTTTCCCTCCAGATGGGTGACCTGAACATGAGCTCCGACTCCGCTGAGTCGACCGACGATCTCCTGTTTGAAGCCAAAGATTACCGCCAAGGCGATGATCATCACGGCAGCTCCGATCGCCACGCTGAGCATTGCGATCTTGACCATTACGTTGTTTTTGCTGCCTCCGGTAGCGGTGGTCATGCGGCGCGCCATGAAGTAGGCAAGATTCAGTTTTCCCATGCAATGCTTTTGTGTACCTCGTGCGGTTGGATTGGGTCACTCCCTATCCTCTCCCGCGTGTCACGGAATCCATAAGGGGATCCATTATTCTTATAGGCGAGCGTAAAACACGCTGCAAATTTACAAAGTAACGTAAAATTTGATACTTTTGCATAAGTCTTGAATGATTTTCTCTCGGTGTAACGTCGATCCAAAATTGCAGAGTATGAACAAAACGGCATTGGTAACAGGAGCTTCGTCGGGAATCGGAGCTGCAACGGCACGGGTTTTGGCGCAGCAGGGCTACAATCTGGTGATTACGGGTCGTCGTACCGATCGACTGCAACTCCTGTGCGATGAGTTGGAGCGACTCTACGGCGTGCGGGTGCATGTGTTGGGCTTCGATATTCAGGATCGGTTTCAGACCGAGAATGCCCTGGAGGCGCTGCCCGACCATTTTCGACAGATTGATCTGCTGGTCAATAATGCCGGTTTGGCTGCCGGATTTGAGCATATCGACCAGGGAGATCCCTCCGATTGGGAGCGGATGATCGACACCAATGTGAAGGGACTCCTCTATGTGACCCGTGTGGTGTCACAGTGGATGATCGCGCGGGGTGAGGGAGGACACATTGTCAATATCGGTTCGATTGCAGGGACACAGCCCTATGAAAACGGGGCGGTCTATTGTGCCTCCAAACATGCCGTGCATGCACTCTCTCAAGGTATGCGCGCCGATCTTTTGGAGTACGGCATCCGCGTTTCGGAGATCCGACCGGGGATGGTGGAGACCGAGTTTTCGTTGGTGCGGTTTCACGGCGATCGACGTCGTGCCTCTGAGGTCTATCGTGGGGTCGAGCCGTTGACGGGCGAAAATATTGCCGACATCGTGGGATGGGTTGTCTCATTGCCTCCCCATATCAACATCAATGATATTGAGGTGATGCCCTCGCAGCAGGCCAGTGCCTATCGAACTTTTCGGAGTAAGAAGAAGTAGGACTTGGAGCGCTTGCCCCCTCTCCTTGCCGATGCGTCGAAAAGAGGAATGCCTCTGCCGCATTATACTAAAAAGGGTGCAAATTTCGTTTTAAGCACAGCGTGCTTGCGATTGATTCGCAATCAACGCATCGGTATATCCGGTATATACCGACCAAGGGCTCAATAGTGCTTGGAAATTACTTACAATGGTCTAAAACTTGCACAGATGTGCGCAAATAAAACAAGAAGATGATAGGACCCATGAATATGGAGTGGTTGCTGATTATTGCAATCGGTATTGTAGGACTGCTGGTACAGTTCAAATTGAAAGCGGTGTTCAAGAAGTATTCACAGGTGATGTTCCCCGGTGGATTGACCGGCAAGGACGTGGCAGAGCGTATGTTGCGGGATAACGGCATTCACGACGTGCAGGTGATCTCCACGCCCGGCCATCTGACCGACCACTACAATCCGGCTACCAAAACCGTCAACCTGAGCGAATCGGTGTACGGGAGCAACAGCGTGTCAGCGGCAGCAGTGGCGGCTCATGAGTGTGGTCATGCGGTGCAACACGCCCGGGAGTACGCTCCGCTGAAGATGCGTTCGGCTTTGGTGCCGATGGTGAGCTTTGCCTCGCAATGGTCGATCTGGGTGATTTTGGCCGGCATCCTGACGATTCACACCTTTCCCGCACTCTTCTGGGTGGGGATTGGCATGATTGCGCTCTCGGCGCTGTTCAGCATTATCACCCTGCCGGTGGAGTACAATGCGTCGGCACGGGCGATGGAGTGGCTGACTGGCAGCTATACGCTGCGGGGTGAGCAGGCGGCTCAAGCCAAGGAGGCACTCTCGTGGGCGGCACGTACCTATTTGGTCGCTGCATTGTCTGCGATTGCAACGCTGATCTACTATATCGGGATTGCCCGTCGCGACTAAGCGCAAAGGGAGGGGCGATCTGCGCGACGCAGCAGCGTGCGTGAGGCCTATCCGCCCAAGACATGAAGCTCAAGGCTAAAGTTGCGCAGACACGTAGCCGTAAAAAGGCTCGGATCGAAAGATCCGAGCCTTTTTTGGGATGTAATACCGAGGGTCCGAGAGGTTGGCGATCGAAAGATGCCAGAGCAATCGATGCAAAGCCTTGCGGTTACATTGTGAGAATGCGCAGGTTTGGGGGGTAGAGGTTGTTGGTGCGCTGTCCGATGCGTTTGATCCATCCGATCCCTAAGCCCTCATAGCAGACGCGGTTGAGTCCTTCGGCGAAACGTTGAGGTTCGATCTCCTGTTTACGAAGATAGCGCAAGGCCATCTCTTGATCGAGGGATACCGAGGGCGTCTCATCCCGAAGATCATGGAAGAGCGCTAAGGCGTGTGCCGGTTTGAGTTTGGAGCCGAAGAATTGTCCGAGGGGGACTCCGGAGTGGATCATGGTCAGGTTCTCCGCCAAGGTACGCATGGGAGCCACGGCGGCGGCATAATAGCCATAGACCGTATCGTTGATCTTGTAGAATCGCATATACTCCGGTTGTCCCACCCATGCAGCGGCCTGTGCCGTCTCCTGCTTGCTGAGGCTTTGGAAGAGGGTTTTCCGAGGTTTCGGCGTGCGCTCGCGCAGGCGCCCCTCGCCCTTGCGAAGAATGGCCGTAAAGAAACCTTCGCCCTCGACACGATGGGGATAGAAGTGGAACACCGGAGCCTCCTGCACACGGTCGCAGACAACACCCCAAGCGTCGGGCGGTGGCGTGAGGGTGACCGGAGCACAATCGTATTGCGACTGAATCCAAGCGATGTTCTCCTCATTCTCTTGCGGATTGAAGGTGCAGGTGCTGTAAATCAAGTAGCCTCCCGGGCGTAGCGTCGGCCAAATATCACTCAGAATTCGACGTTGCCGTGAGGCGCAGAGGGCTACATTCGACGCACTCCACTGGGATCGTGCATTCGGGTCTTTGCGGAACATTCCCTCACCGGAGCAGGGGGCATCGACCACCACCCAATCGAAAAAGTGCTCAAAGGCGGCAAAATGAGCCGGGTCGTTATGGGTGACCGCAATATTCCCGATTCCCCATTTGAGGGCGTTGTCGGCGAGTATGGAGGCGCGCGATCGGATCACTTCGTTGGCGACCACCAACCCCTCGACACCAGCCAAGGTAGCAAGCAGGGTGCTCTTTCCTCCCGGTGCGGCGCAGAGATCCAGAATCCGTCGGGGCGTGGCACCCTCTTCAGCCACCTGCCGGAACAGGTACTCCAGAAACATGGAGCTGGCCTCCTGCACGTAATATCCTCCGCCGTGAAAGAGTGGATCGAGGGTGAACGAGGGTCGCTCCGGAAGATAGTATCCATACCGACACCACGGCACGGCCGTGCCGGTGGGTGGGGTGTGAATCTTATAGGGATTGAAGCGAATGGAGACCGGGGAGGGGGTGTGCTGTAATGCCTCTTGGAGTTGCGAGGCCTCCGTTTCACCCAGTTGGAGCCGTAGGCTCTCTAAGAAGTCAGGGGGTAGTGTGGGATTTTCAGACATAGGAGTAAGCAGAGTCGTCCGCAGATTCGATGACAGGGAACCAGAAAAGGTCAGTCGGGTCGGAGGGAGACTTCTTGGATTTAGGTTGCATCAGAGCGCCTCTTGGTTTGAGGGGGTGAGAGCTTCCGCTGTGGTATTGGATTGTTCTTGGTGCTTGAGGGTCTGGATGCGTTGCACAACGGGATCCAACAGCGAAGGGTTGGCAATGAAATCGGTGTGATCGACGTCGATCACGATCACTTCACCGGAGTAGTTGTGTTCGATCCATTCGGTGTATTTTTGGTTGAGGCGTTCGAGGTAGGCCTCTTCGATGTTCATCTCATAGGCTCTACCGCGTTTCTGAATTTGATGGATCAGTGTGGGGACGCTGGCCTTGAGGTAAATCAGCAGGTTGGGAGTGGGAATCAGGGCGGTGGAGAGGTCGAAGATCTTCAGGTAGGTATCAAAATCGCGCGACGACATCCATCCGCTTTCGTGGAGATTGGCGGCAAAGATGTAGGCATCCTCATAGATCGTGCGATCCTGAATCAGATCGGCTCCGGTGGCCAGAATATCTTGGGCGTGGCGGATGCGTTGCCCCAAAAAATAGATCTGAAGATTGAACGACCAACGGGTCATATCTTCATAGAAGTCACCAATGTAGGGATTATCGACCTCCTCGTAGTAGGCGGTAATTCCGATCCTTTCGGCGAGCAGCTGCGTCAGCGAAGTTTTGCCGCATCCGATATTTCCTGCAATGGCTATGTACATGATTTCGTAACTTCTGTTTCGCGTCCCTTGTAATCTGCCGTCTTCACCTCCGTCTTCCCATCCTCCGTGGTCTTTACCTTCGTTACCGTCATCCTCATCCTCTATCTTCACCCTCACCCGTCATCCTCTCCTCGATCCTCCTTACCTCCTTTGTCCCATCCTCTTGCACCCTCACTTCCGTTGTTCTGGCTCCTCCCTGTCGCTTCCGCTGGGTTGGCGCATTATAAGGCACTCTCTGCAAATTTACATCTTTTTTCCCAAAAGCAACACGTTGTGTGATTTAAGTGATTCAAAAGAAGAATTGAACCCCCTTTGCAAACAGAACTTCTTGGTGCGGTGCCGTTGGAGAGCCTCCCCTCGGCGTGGGCGTACAACAAGAAAGAGCCCCGCAGAATCACTGCGGGGCTCTTTTCAGTAAGTTTTTCGGGTCGATTATTCGGTGTAGGTGACGCTTTCGATCACTACGGGGCCCAATAATCCCGATTTTTGCAACGGAGAGTTGGCCGTCCAAGGATTTACCGAAACCCATGTGGTGCGCTCGTTCTCCGGAAGACGCTGGTCGCCGATCAGTCGATTGACCCAAGTGTTGACCACCTCAATCTCAACCTCATTGGCTCCTTCGCGTACGAACGGCGTAATGTCCAACTCATAGGGGGCGGTCCATACTCCTCCCGCATCCTGACCGTTGATCTTGACGCGCGCCATAGCCACAAACTCATTCAGGTTGATCAGCAGGTTTTGATTGGCAGGAACCTCCTTCAGTTCAAAGGTCGTTTTGTATACGGCACTTCCCGAATAGTATTTGATCTGTTCGTTTTCGTTGGTGCTCCAGTCGGTGAGTTGCTCGAAGAGCACGGGCTCTTTCGGGCCTCGCTCCTTATCCAGGAAGTCAACCGTCCAAGCCCCTTGCAGGGTGGTCACGTTTTCGCGAGCCGGGAAATTGAGGGCTACATCGTTGCTCTTGGGGCTCTGAGTCTCGTTCTTGAAGACAATGAAGGTACTCTCGTAGGGTGCAAGAACCAAGGGAACAGCGGTGGCTCCCTCTTTCTGCTCGTAAGCAGGGAGTTTGCGCATGGTTCCGGTCGTGGGAGCCCAGAATTCGGGCTGAAGTCCGGTGACGCGGAATTCGGGCGTAACCGTCACGGTCTCGTTGCTCTGGTTGCTCACGAAATAGATCTCTGCATTGTCCAAGGTGCGGTGTCCATAGTGGATGGGTGCTCCCTCCGGAATGCGACAGTCGGGGAGGCAACCGATTAGTGCAAAGGCCTCTTCCATGGTCATTCCGTTGAGGATCATGCCTTTCCCATATTGGCGCGATTTAACCTTCTCGCCGTCAACCTCACCCCAAATCTCGGCAGCCATGGCTTGAAGCTCTGCGTCGGCTTGCGGTTGATTCTGAAGGCTTGGCGAACGTTTGGGTGCAGGCCCCATTACAACAGCGCCCTCCTGAATGAGTTTCTGAATCTTAGCCAGCAGTTCGGGACGCATGGTCTCCTGTTTGGGCAATACCAAGATCCGATATTGTGTGCCGTGAGGCAGGGTGATTTTACCATCCTTGACGCTCATGAACTTCTCGATCACCTCGGCATTCATGTAGTCGAACTGATACCCAGCCGGCAGGGCGGGATCTACAATACCGGTCATCTTCGGCGCATCCTCCCCGATGAAGTAGGCGGCTTCGGCTACATTCAACCCCTGTTGCAACATGAAGTTGGCGCGTTTGAGGTAGGTGATGTAGGTTCCGATCTGAGAGAACCACGTGTTGTGACGGTTGAACTCGTTGCTGAACCAAGCGTTGACACCCGGCAGACGATCGTCGGGTTGGGTGATGTAGACGTGCAGCAGGGTGTTGTTGATACCTTCGGCAAAGAAACGATCGCCGCGTTGTTTGATGACACCCGGATAGCGTGCAAAGGAGTTACCGGCACAGGTGTTAGACTCTGCCGAGATTTTGGTTTTGCCATAGATGTGTCCGCATGAGGAGGCTGCACGGTTTTCGATGTCGCCCAGCGAGCCCTCGCTCCAGAACTCTCCACCGATTTCATCCGATTGACCGCCATACATCAGGAACTCCCCGGGGAAACCCCAGTGGCCGTAGTTCTCCAACCAGGTGTGCAATCCGTATTTGTGGCTTGCATCGCGCAATCCGCCGACATAGTCGTAGGCTACCTTGTCGGCTATCATGCGACGTACGTCCCACAAGAAACGATCCGAGGCCTCTTCGCTTCCCACGACGATGCCGTTGTAAACCGGCAGATAGGGGGTGGGATCGTATCCATATCGTGTTTGGAACTCTTCGATCATTCCGTCGGTGAAGTTCTGACCTCCGGTCTCATAGCTGTCCTGTACGACCACGCGGAAGGTCTTGCGATCTTCGGCCGGAATGCGACGCAGAATCTCGCCCATGTGGGCGTCAAAGTGTTTCTCGATGTGTTCACGACTCATCTTGTCGGTTTCGTAGCCCGTAGCTTCGGGAGAGGCGGGGCTGTTGGTTACTCCGGTTGGGGTCATACCCATACGCAGAATCACCCACTCGCCTTCGGGAACATCCCAGGTGAGGGTGCCGTCGGCAGTCATGTTCTTGGAGATATTCTGCACCTTCGAGGCGTCGACCATGGTGGCTGCATCGTCCACGGCCGGTTGATTCTCCCACATATAGTCTTGCCAGTAGGGCAGGGGGGTGGGGTGCATCTTGGCCAGCGACTTCTCGACATAACGCTCTACGCGGGGAGCAGCCCCGAGACGTACCTCGGAGAGTCCACTTCCGTCATTGGCTTTGAGCAGGAGTCTGAAATCGGTTCCCGTGGTGGCCGGAATGGAGATCACCATGGGGGCATAACGGTTGAAGCCGACATTCAGCGCGCTATTCGTGCGATTCAGTGCGAATTTGCGTACCGTGCGGTAGTTGTCTCCCTCTTTGACTTGGAGTTCAGCCTCTCCGCCCATCGAATTTTCGGTGGGTTTGAGTGTGAGGCTCCGCGCGGTGAAGGGGGCATTGGCCTTCAGATCCAAGGTGAGTGCTCCCCCTTGGGGTAGATTGACGCTGGTGGTGGTGTCTCCATCGACGAGCTTGTTCAGATCGGCCACTTTGGGGGTCGAGGTGAGGGTGCCGTTGGAGAGATTCAACACCAGTTGATCCTCTTTGGGTACGGGGAAGGCGATCACACGTACATCCTGAAACGAATCAGAGGGTTGTACCAATTTCTGGGTGAGCTTCTGCGGCCCTTTGACCCGTAACTCAGAGGAGTTGAGGTAGCGCATGGATTGTTTGGCCGTAACCCAAGGCCCTCCCGATTGGCTCCATCCCGGAGAGTTGAAGATTCCGATCTCAATGTTCAGCTCGGTAGCTTTCTTGAGGGCGACATGGAGAATATCCCACCACTCCTCGCTGAGCATTTTGACGTTGCCATAGGGAACGTCATCTTGGCCAATGTTTCCGATAAAGGCTCGGTTGATGCCTGCCTCTTTCATGGATTCCAGATCCTTGACCACTCCCTCTTTGGAGATGTTGTTGGAGATCCAGTACCAGTAGACGCTGGTTTGAATGGAGTCGGGCGGTGTCACGAAGCCGGAGGCTAAGGCCTCATGGGATACGTGTTTGGGCCCCGAGGAGCCTGCACAGGCGAGTAATGCAACGCCGGCTGCGGTGCAAAGTGAAGTTTTAAGAAGGTGTTTTATCATCGTAAAAATGTTTGGATGTGATTGCTAAGCACAGCGTGCTATTTATTGGCAATAGATACATCTGTATATCAGACCTATGCCGTGATGAAAGGACTCAGTAATTCTTTGAAATTACTTCCTTGTGAGATACGAGAACTCCCGATCCTTGTTTTCGCCCGGTTGGGATGCAATCGGACGAAGGAAGCACGCTCATTGGGTCGGGTGTTGAAAAATCTCGATTGACTCTGTGTCGAGCCAATCGAGATTTTTAGCAAAGGAGGATTTCGGTTTATTTGGTGGAGTAGACAAAGTTGAACCGACCTCCCGGGGCAACGTCTCCGTTGACATAGAAGTCCATGATGTTGCCGTTGTCCTGCATATTGTCGCTCCATTTGAACTCAAATTGCAGATCCTCTCCGGTGAGCGCAAAGAGCTCTTGGGCGATAGCCATCTCCAGTTTGTTCTGGTTCACTGCCATCTTGCCCTCTCCGACAACCTCCCATTCCCAGCGGTTGCCGACATTGCGTTCGATAAAGATCTTTTTGCCTTTGGGATTCACGCGGTTGACGATGTAGTCGTAGCCGTTCCATCCGGTGGTTTTATCGCGATCTATATCCAGCAGCAGCATCATCCAGTTGCGATCGGAAGAGGGGGTGAGCTTCTCTGCCGTCTCTACATAGAAGAAGAGGTTCTTGGCATCGCGTGCCACTTTGGCATCGACAATATCGTTTCGGCCGGTGTTGTTGACGTAGTATTGATCGTAACGTCCGCGGTGATCCCGATGCAGCGTATTGCCTTTGTAGTGTTTGAAGTCGGGTGCTACGTCAGCCCAGTCGTCGGCCTTTCCCATCTTGATGGTTTTGGGTGCCGAAGCGGTTTGGGGAGCGTCCACGCCTTTGAATTTACGGATGTTGTCTACCAATTGATAGTAGTAGACGTCACCCTTGTCGCCCCAACCCTTGTTGGGCTCGATGTCGCGGCTGCAATTCCAGTTGTATTGATCGACGAACGAGAAGGGGAAGCCGTTCCAGCCATGTTTGGGCATCCACATTCCGGCGATAAACTCGTTCCATCCGGTGACAAATACCAGTTCCGGATCGAGTTCGTAGGCACGATCCCACTGCTCCTCGATGTTGCGACCGTAGAGGTAGCCATCGACACGCGGATCGAAGCCCTTCAGTACGCTGAAGTTACGTCCGTAAGCATCTTTCATATTGAAGGCGCCGCAGTGACCTTTGCGGTCGGGAGAGGTGTTCTGACCAACGCCCACGGTGACCTCCTCAAATTTGCCGTCAGCACCTTTGACATAGCCGTGTTGGGGGTAGATCTCCAACCAACCCCACTGGTCGTTTCGTTTGGGGCCATCGACGTAGTCGGGTTGTCCGGGACGGAAGGTGAAGAATTTTGCAATCTCTTGATCTTCGGCTGAGTCTGTGAGATTATCGGGATAGCCCATGATACAGGGTTTTCCTTTCCAAACAAACCACAGGTTCTCGTAACGTCCGGGTTTGTAGACGTCGCGGTAGAGCTGACGCAGGGAGACCAAAGAGTGAGGAGCTGGGCCGAAGGGAAGCATGAAGGCGATCTTCGGGACGTTGACCCCATCCTTTTGAGCCTGATCCCAAGTCTTCATAAGGGCTTCATAGGAGTCTTCCCAAGTGATGCTCCCGTTGGTGCAATCGAAGAAAACGGCATCGACACCGGCATCTGCCAACATCTCAGCGTGTTTACGCAGCACCCAAGGGTCAGTCGTTTTGTAGTAACCCAACAGAGGCTCTTCCCAGAAGAAGAATCCGGGTTGTTTGGATCCCCATGCGGGGTGGTTGTTGTCGCGAATGGCTTCGGGGTGTTCGCGGAGAATCTTGGAGATGTTTTTCACCTGATAGGTGGTGTCGTCATTTCCTTGATGCCACGTCCAGTAGAACATTGCGACGAATTTGTCTTTTTTCTTTGCATGGTCGTTGTCGTATTCACGAACCTGACGACCCAATGCGTCGGTAGCCGACCATGAGTCACTGCTGACATACGGTTGCCCAGCGACCGAACCTCCGATCATACAGCATATTCCGAAGGTTCCCGCAAGTTTGGTTAAGAAGTTCATAACGGTTGGTTTTTAATAAATTAGGGTTTGTGTGTAAAGTTAGGGTTTTATGCGCGATTTTGAAACAATGCACGTCAATATTTTGACCTCAATCCGCAAAAAGAGTGAAAAATAGCAAAAGAAACGACGTAAAGATGTCCTATTGCGTGCTATCGCGTGCAATAAACAAAGTTGAAACGACCTCCCGGCGCCGAGTCTCCGTTGACGTAGAAGTCCATGATGTTGCCGTTCTCCTGCATATTATCGTTCCACTTGAATTCGAGATCGATCTCTTGCTGTGGGGTTAGTTTGAGGGTGCTGCGTTCGATCGCAAACTCCAGATGGTTGTCGGTGCAGTACATCTTCTCACGCGCGACCGTCTCCCACTCCCAGCGTCCCTCGACGTTCCGTTCGATGCAGACTCGGCCACTATGGGGCGAGACGCGGTTGACGATATAGTCATAGCCGTTCCATCCGGTCGATTTATCGCGGTCGATGTCCAGCAGGAGGATCATCCAGTTGCGGTCGGTGGAGGGCGAGAGGTGCTCGGCGGTCTCCACACGGAAATAGAGCCGAACGGAGTCTCGGGCTACCTGTGCCCCTATGATGTCGTTTCGACCGGTGGTGTTCAGGTAGCGATCTCCGCCGTAGCCTTTGTGGTCGCGGGGCTGCGTGTTGCCTCGGTAGTGTGCAAAATAGGGGGTAACCTTATCCCAAGCTCC